>CANJAW010000097.1:0-8373 GCA_947472215.1 Chitinophagaceae bacterium | reverse complement strand
TGATGACACCTTTTGGCTCACTGAGTGGAGCTGTTATGCAGTCCTTTCCGCAGCTGAGTGTTTCACAAGTTTTGAGCAATACCACTACGCTTGCTGCACAAGCCTATTATACGGTGGTACCTAAGGTAGGTAGCTGTATAGGAAATCCATTCAATATTACAGTGGTGGTAAATCCAGCTACCAAATTATCTGTTTCTGTAAATCCTCCGGCAATCTGTAGCGGTGATATTTTCTCTTATATGCCGGCCAGTAATACTGCAGGTACTAGTTTTCAATGGACAAGAAGTGTAGTGGTAGGTATTAGTAATAGTGCCGCCATCGGTCTTAATAATCCGAATGAGAAATTGATCAATATTACTACTGCTCCGATTGAAGTTACCTATGTTTACAACCTAGTTACCAATACTGCATGTACTGAAACCCAAATTGTAAAAGTTATAGTTAATCCAATACCATCTCTAACCAGTCTCAATGACCGACCTGCTATTTGTAGCGGAGAGCAGTTTAGTTATTTCCCAACTGCTGATATCACTGGAACTGTATTCACCTGGAGTAGGGTGGTGCAGGCATCCATAAGTAATATTGCTGCCACTGGTACCTATAATCCATTAGAACGTTTAGTCAATACTTCTAATAGTTTGGTGGTGGTTGAATATAACTATACACTTACTGTTAACGGATGTTCTTCTACACAGTCGGTAACGGTACCTGTAAAAGCAGCGCCATCTATTACTAATCAATCGGTTATTGCTTGTAGTAATTCGCCATTTACACTACCAACTATTGTTACACCAACTGGCACTGAGTATATTTGGAGTACGCCGGTATATATTCCAAACGGAAGTTTAATAGGCGGTACTGCTGAAACATTCTACCAGCCAACTTTCAGCCAAACGCTTACCAGTCAAACGTTGGTGTCTGCCATAGCTAACTATACCATTACACCGAGAGCAGGAACTTGCGAAGGCGTTCCTTTTAAATTAGCTGTTACCCTTCGACCATTACCAGTAGTTGCCAACCAAACCCTGGCCAATATTTGTAGTGGATCGCCATTTAATTTCGTGCCGGCTATAGCTCCTACGGGTACCACTTATACTTGGACGAATCCAAATTCGATACCAGCCAATAGCCTTACGGGCGGAACTGCTCAAGCGGTTGGACAAGCTAGTATCAGTCAAACCTTGTCGAGTTTGAATAATTTTGTGAATACCGCAACCTATATCGTTACCCCATCAACTAGTAGTTGTGCAGGTAATACATTTACCTTACTTGTATCAATCAATCCAACACCTATCATTAGCGATATAAAGGATAGTACTTGTTCTGGGTCCCCACTCACTATTAATCCTTCACCGGTACCAATTGGCATCAAATATAGCTGGAACACTCCAACTGTTCAGCCATTTGGAGCAGTAATGGGGTCAGCAGCTCAGGTGTCACCATCAGGTATTATCAGTATGAACTTAGTCAACACCACCAACTTGCCGGCAAAAGTGTATTATAGTATCACACCTGTAGCAGCTAATTGTATAGGAGCACCATTTATACTTACTATTGGGGTAGGGGTTCCAATGCCAGTATTTGGCGATCAGGCTGCCGAAATATGCAGTGGCACAGCCTTTAATGTAACTCCTGTTAATGCGCCTAAAGGAACTACCTATACTTGGGGACTTCCAGTGGTTACACCAACGAATTCAATTTTTGGAATCAGTAATGCGGTACAAGGGAAAGATTCTATTAAGCAGGTATTAACCAATTTGACATTGTTAAATGGCGTTGCAGTGTACAAAGTAACTGCCAATAATTCTGGTTGCGTTAGCAATCAGTTCAATGCCAACGTTACGGTATTGCCATTGCCACGAACCATTATCAGTGGAAATAATAACATCTGTAAGTATCCGGCAGATACTATTTCATTAAACTTTAGCGGACAATCTCCATGGAGCTTTACCTATGCAGAAGACAATAAAGCACCGGTTACGATGAGTGGTATTACCCAGGCGCCCTATTCATTGAGGTTGCCTAATGCAATTGCCTCAACTATGCGCCGATTTAGCTTTACCAATATTGCCAATGCTGGTTGTATCAATAAATTAGATACTAGCTATTTTACACAGGTAATCAAACCTTCACCTACTGGAGTGATTTATTCAATTCATGGTAATTATTTATGTAATAATATTACTGACACATTGCATATTGTTTCACCAGATTCGCCTACTTACAAGTGGCTGCTCAATGGGGCATTGTTGACTGGCGCAACAAGGGATACGTTATTTACTAATCTGGCTGGTCGGTATAGTGCAATTCTAACTAATAGCGTTGGTTGTTCGGATACATTGACCAGCACTTATACACTCAATAAAATAACCAAGCCGATTATTAAACTGGCTTATGATACCTATTGTGTGAATACAAGGATGAATATTACCAACTTGACCGACACTAGTACGCTTGGAAGTACCAATTGGTTATGGGATTTTGGAGATGGAAACATTCAATCAACCTTCCATAGTTTCAATACGTTTTCCACAGGTGGGGATTACCATATTACACTCAAGGCAACGCAGTTGAATTGTGCAGCTACTTCGAGTCAGCTCGACACTACAGTCGATATCCAGGTGCCTATTTCAGGAATTACCATGCCGTCTGTAAGTGCGTATAAATCAGTTTCCACACCATTAAGTATTCGGTCAATTCCGGCCTATCGATACCGTTGGACGCCTTCCTGGGGAATTAGTAATCGCGATAGCGCTAATGTGAACTTTAGTTTTGCTTCCACACAGCAATATGTGGTCAATTTGATTTCTCCTGCTGGCTGTGTCACGCGCGATTCTTTACTGGTAAGGGTATTTGACAATAAACTGGTTGATATTCTGGTTCCCAAAGCTTTCACGCCTAATAACGATGGAGTAAATGACCGACTATTTCCGTACCTGACTGGAATTAAAGATTTCCGTTATTTTAAAATATTTAATCGTCAGAACCAATTAATGTTTGAAACAAAGAATTATGATGAAGGCTGGGATGGAAACCTGCTGGGTAAGCCTATGCCGATGGGTATTTATATTTGGGTGGCAACTGGGGTGGCTACGGATGGCACTGTGGTAGAGAGAAAAGGCCAAACCCTATTATTGAGATGATCTAAATTATTATATGGGAAGACATTGTAAATATTATTGTATTGCGATCTTGGTTTGCTGCGCGTTTTCATTACGCGGAGTTGCACAAGCACCTATGCTATCCCAATACTTTGCATCACCCCTTAACATTAACCCTGCCTTAGCAGGAAATGGATATGCAAGTTGGCGTATCATGGCGGTAAGGCGAAACCAATGGGTTGGTGCCGGCGTTGACCCATTGAATACCACTTCGCTTTCACTTGATGGAAAATTGTTCAAGCAGAAGGGCAATGAAAATAATTACTTGGGAGCAGGCCTTTTATTTATTCAAGACAAGGGTCTGGCGGGGGCCTATAAAAACAATTCAATCAATTTGGCATTTAGTTCTCATATTAGTCTTGATCAAGAGGATGTACATTCTTTGGCAGGTGGTTTAGGGGGTTCTTTTAATAATACAGTCATCGATTATTCGCAACTTACTTTTTCGCAACAGATTTCATCTGCTGGTTTTAATCGGGCCTTACCCACTTTTGAGACTAATTTATCCAGTGTGAAGCCTTATTCTTCTGTTTTTGGGGGACTTACTTATTCCTACAAAACAGAGGCAGCCAATTTTGAAATGGGGCTTGCCTGTTACCAGTTGCTGAGTTCCGTTCGAACATCTTTGCAGGATCCTACCCAAATGGATCCTCCCCGATTTAATTTCCACACAGACTTTCAATCTTATCTTGGTGAAAGAACTACTTTTAATGCCAATGCACTGTTTTCATTTGAAAAATATGTTAACACCTATTCTTTAGGATTTAATATTGGTAATATGGTAGGCAATACGGTGGAAGATGAAGAACCAACCATTATCAATACGGGTATTTGGTATCGGCATAACCAAGCTTTATCACCTTATATTGGACTTGGCTACGGCATCATGCAGGTAGGCATTAGCTATGATATTAATATTTCTAAGTCCAAGACTGACCTGGGGCCTTTACAAACCTTTGAGTTCTCACTTGTTTTCCGCTCCCCGGTCAGAATAAAAAGCCCCGTTCCATGTCCGTGGAGATAGCAATCTCTTGTTGCCGAAAAAAGATGTCATCTCCTAGCCCTACCTAATTTTGCTAAGGTATTTTCGCTGGATGGTATATTCAAAAAAACGTTTGTCAAATTCAGTCCGGTGCTTTTCTAACAGATCGTCTGGAAAGTCGCTATATGCCTTAAATTTTTTATTGATCATTAACACCGCAGCAGCGCGTAAATTGTTTTGAATTTTAACAGGTTTTTTCCCCAGCCCTAAAACTTGGTTCATTTGATTTACGGAGGTCATTACATCGATCAAGCTATTGTTGATTAATAGTTCCAGTAGATTATTTTCGGGTTCTGTCAGATTAGCTTTAAAAGACTGCTTGTGTTGAATTAAAATCCCTTCCGGTTGATTCGTTTCTTTATTTGCTTCTGCTTGCATGGTTAACAAGGCGATTTTCTGTCGCATCTTTTGAAATCTCATAATAACCAATCCGGCCAGCAGTAAAAGGATTGCAACAAGCGAGAAAGATACTAATTGTTGGGAGTCCTTTACTTCTTTTTCCTTCCTTGGTAGCGGCAAATAAATGGGGATGCCGGTATCTATTAAATCAGCATCCCCAAATGGTATACTGTCTATTTCCCCTGTTAGGCTATTTAACAAATGCAACGAGCTGTCTTTACTAAAAAGCAACTTTTGAAAAGGCTTAGAAATTGAATTGAATATAATTGTCTTTTTAGCTGGTTGAATTTCCTTAAATTGATTGTTTTTGAAATCGTATAAATTAAACTCAAAATCCAAATCCATTAGCAGACCCTGCTTTGTATGAAATCCGAGTCGGCTAAATTCAGTAGAATTATTTACTATTGAATCAAGTTTTTTGTTTAAAGGTAACGGGTCATTCCACCACCTTTTGGTTAGTAGATCTAGACATTGAACGTAGTTGGCAATATCTCTTTTCTGCGACTTGTCAGCCGATAAAAGGATTGGATTTTGGAAGATTAGGTAAATTTTTTTATCGGCAATATCGTAATAAAATTTACTTTTAACTGTATTAAAAGGCAATGTCTTGCCGGTTGGCATTAAGTACCACTCACTATTTTTTTCATCATAATATCGTAATTGCCCGTTGTCTATCCAAAAGCCATAGCCTCCCAAACTGAACAAGGTATCTTTGTAAATAAAATTGAAAGCCTTAAAATTGTATCCTTCATAACAGGTATTATCCATTCTTTTTGCCGGCTTACCTGGGCTAACTTCATATAATTTACCTGAGCCATCCACTTGAATAACTAATTTTTTTTTGAACCATAAATAATGGTGGTGACCAGTATAACATTTGTATTCTTTTGGGAGGGCAACAATTTTATGTTCGAAATTGGTGGCATTGATAACAACCCCCTCTACTGGGCTATTTTGCAGATTTTGAACTAGGCGGTCGATTACGATTTGCGTCACCGCTATCCTGGGGATTGCAATGAAAAAAATTACAATTATTCCATTTAAAAAGAATTTGCGCGTCATAGGGGGAGGGATTGGGAGCTAAGTTAGGGGATTTCACTAAAAATAAATCTATTGTGCAGTCAATTGTTTCCTGGGCATCTTTAAATAGCTCTTTGCGCTATTCCGAAAAGCAGGGATTGACAGTAATTATTTTTCTTTTTATATCATTTAGTGCACTATTCTATTTGGGCTTCAATAATATAACACATATATATAATATACAATATACTGAATGTTAATTAATTGTGCTTAAATTTAATAATCGTATCCATCGTGTTAAGTTTCAGGGAGGAAATTGGGGCAAAACTAAAAAGTAAACTTAATTTACAATCTTGCTATTGTATTCAATCACCTGTACAATGTTTTATTAGATAATGATGAATATCCTATTCTGCCTGTCTAAATTATTCAAAGCCGCTTTTGAAGTTTCCAAATCTGACAAAATAGACCAAACCTTCAGGCGCCGGTTTTACAATCGTTTTTTCAAGGAGCATTATTATATTCATGCCGATGCTTCCTGTCAAAAATTGGCTTATATTTTAAATGTATCGGAAACCTACCTCAACGACTATGTTTTAACAAATTATCAAATAGATTTCTCCGCACTCTGTAATAAGCATAGGATTGAATGTTTCCAAGCAGCGATGGAAGATCCTAGCAATAGCGATATACCCATTTCTTGCCTGATTATGGGAAGTGGCTTTGAGTCGGCAGAAAATTTTACGATTTCACTTCAGTCTGATAAACCCTCTTAGTGTGATTGACAATTTAGAATTGTATTTGGCCGCAATGGCCTTGAGAGGCAAACAATACCGTAAGGCGGCAGCGCTGTATAGGAAGGTAGCTGTTAGGTCTAATTCCGTAGCAGCTTGGGTTGATATGGGGGTTTGTCAATTGTACCAATTGTCGGCCGGAATAACAATGGATGAGGTCATCTTCTGTTTTAATAAGGCAAAATCAATCAATCCATCCCTCCAAAAAGCTATTGAGGCAAAGCTCATTAGAAGCTGTCAGATGGTATTGACTAACTATATTGCATTTTTTAATGAAGCTTTGAAGCAACAAATTATGGAAAATAAAAAAGTAGCTACCGCATTGCTGCTTACTGGAAATAATTTGCTGGGGCAGCAAAGCCATTGCGAACAGTTTAGTTCTTTTGCTTCGCTTGGGATTGAGGGCGTGTGTGTTGCTCCTTTTAAAAAGAAGTTGCGTTTGGAAAAACTTCAAACAGAAATTTTATTAAGATTTTATGAAATGGACAATGCTTTGCGGATACATGTAGACCAGGCTTCTGAAGCCTTTACAACATACGAAAAGATGGAACTGATGGTTTTGAAAATTGATTCGATACAATTGCAAGGAAAAATAAAAGCAAGCGGGTTATACCAGCTTGCATGACTAAGCTGCCATCTTCCGTTAATAATTTCCTTTCGCTGATATAAAATAATTTATTTTTATTATCTTCATTTTTTAGCCTAATCCCATTACTCCTTTATGATGATTGCAAAAGTAGGTATTATTGGTGCTGGTCCGGCAGGTGCGGCGGCGGCACTGCAATTGAACCAGCTAGGTATTGATTGTGTAGTAGTAGACAAGGCAGTTTTTCCAAGAGATAAAATCTGTGGTGACGGATTAAGCGGTAAAGTAATTACCTGTCTTAACCGAATTGATCCTGCAATTGCCATTCGTTTGCAACAGGCATCCTTCAAACTCGATAGCTGGGGCGTAAGCTTTGTTTCGCCCAATCGACAGCTGCTGGATATTGGCTATCGGCCAGATTATAATGGAAAGGACGCTTCACATAAAAAATCTCCAATAGGGTATGTATGTAAGCGCTTAGATTTTGATAATTTTCTAGTAGAGGAAATGAAACGTTGTGCTCATATCCGCGTAATGGAAGGTATTTCCATCGACGGGTATACCCTTGAGTCGGATGGTTATTTGGTTAGTGGAAGCGATGGATTTCAACTTAAGTGCGATTTGCTTATTGTTGCCAATGGGGCGCATTCTTCATTCACCAAGGATATAGCTAAGATTCGAATGGAGCCAAAGTATTATGCTGCGGGGATAAGGGCTTACTACAAAAATGTAACGGATACGAATCAAGATAATTTTATAGAATTACATTTTATTAAAAAAATGTTGCCCGGTTACTTTTGGATTTTCCCGCTTCCGAATGGAGAGGCCAATGTGGGGGTGGGTATGTTGAGTGATGCGGTACGACAAAAAAAAGTAAACTTAAAAAATGAGTTGCAAGATATAATAGACAATGACCCTATCATCAGCAAACGGTTTAAAAATGCAAGCCTGATTGGTTCAGTGGAAGGCTATGGATTGCCGCTAGGAGGTAAGCAACGCTTGATATCAGGTGATCGCTATCTACTAGCCGGAGACGCCGCTTTTCTGATCGATCCATTTACTGGGGAAGGAATTGGTAACGCATTGTATTCAGGGCGCATGGCAGCAAATCAGGCAGCCAAAGCATTGGAGGCAAATGATTTTTCTGCTGCGGCACTGGCCGATTACGATAAAGAAGTGTACAGGGTGATGGGCCCCGAATTGCGCATCAGCCACCGCTTGCAAAAACTGGTAAAATATGCTTGGCTATTTAATTTGCTGGTGAAAATCAGTATCCGCAACAAGCAAGTGAAAGAGCTGCTTTCCTGCATGTTTTACGAAGTAGATCTTCGTAAAAAATTAGCACAACCTTCCTTTTATATTAAGTTGCTG
>CANJAW010000096.1:0-8447 GCA_947472215.1 Chitinophagaceae bacterium | reverse complement strand
GATGCCCCTGTGGAAATTTTGCCTGCTGGTATTTGCAGCCGCATGGGTTGCTCAGTTTTATGGTCACCAGATAGAAGGCAAAAAGCCATCCTTCTTAAAAGATATACAGTTCTTATTGATAGGCCCCGCTTGGCTGATGAGTTTTATTTATAAAAAAATGGGCATCCCATTATAATTTTACTCGAGGCCAAACAAGTCAACATTTAAAGACTGTAAAGTTTGAATCTTATGACTGGAGTCAATCAGTATTGAAATATTGTGATGGCTGCCACCATAGCTAACCATGCGAACGGGGATATTTTTAATGGATCGAAATAGTTTTTCCATTACCTCTTCTGTTTGCATTATTTCGTTGCCCACAATTGAAACAATGCATTGATGGGTATCTATTTCAACTGTTCCAAAAGGCTCCAATTCTTTAATAATTTCTAGTAAATAAGTGTCGTTATCGATGGTAAGGGATACGGCTACCTCTGAAGTGGTAATCATGTCAATCGATGTTCGGTATTTTTCGAACACTTCAAATATCTTTCTTAAAAATCCATATGCTAGCAGCATTCGGCTGCTTTTTATTTTAATAGCAGTAATGCCATCTTTGGCTGCAACCGCTTTTACGCCTACACTTCCCGCCTGTTCCGTTATCAAGGTGCCCCTTGCTTCTGGCTGCATGGTGTTGAGCAATTTCACAGGCACATTGTACATTTGTGCCGGCCAAATACTGGCTGGATGTAAAATTTTTGCGCCAAAATAAGCTAGTTCCGCTGCTTCATCAAAACTCAATTGCTCAATTGCGACTGTCTTTTTAACCACTCTTGGATCATTGTTGTGCATGCCGTCAATATCGGTCCATATTTCGCATACACTCGCATTGATGGCGGCAGAAATCAGCGATGCGCTATAATCACTTCCCCCTCGTTTTAAATTATCTACCTCACCTTTTGAATTGCGACTGATATAGCCCTGAGTAATAAATATTTTTTTATCCTGATTGCGTTCCAATATTTGAGAAAGTTTTGTCTTGATAATTGCCACCTGAGGTTCATCGTAATTGTCGATAGTCATAAAGTCAAGTGCTGGAATTAGGAGGTGATTGATACCTTTTTCTCCCAGATAAACAGAGAACAATTTTGTGCTCAATAATTCTCCCTGTGCCAGGATGTCTTTATTCAGCGCTTCGCTAAAGGAAATTTTTAGAATAATGTGAAGAAATTCGAAATGTTCCTGGGTAATGGCAGCAGCCTGTTGAAGTGCAGCTGGAGTGGTAAGTAACTCGCTACAAAATTTTTTATAATGGTCTTCTAATGCGGTAATTTGTGTTTTTGCACTATCTCTGTCACCTTGTGATAGGGAATGACTAATTGCTACAAGGGCATTGGTAGTGCCACTCAGTGCAGAGAGCACAACAATTTTAGCCTCTTCATCTTTAGTAATTAATGTGGCTACTTCCCTCATTCTTTCCGGCTTACCAACACTGGTGCCGCCAAATTTCATTATTTTCATATTTACTGGCTCGTTTGCATTCAAGCAAACATTTAACGTGAATCAAAGTAAGAGCGGGCAAAATTACCGCATAATGGTCCGCTTTCAAAAAAAAAAGGAGAATGGTTGAAATTAATAGGGGATGCCATTATAGCTCAAGATGGTATTTTGCTCCTAGGATCCTTAAATCATCGATTACCGCTGGGTGCAGTGAAATACCATTGATCATCCTTTCCGTTTCCATTTTTCTTTCTGGCTCACCTGGTATGACTACGCTGGATTCGGTTGGTATGGTTTGGGCCGAACGGAACCGCTGTATCCATTTGTCCATATGTATTTTAAAGTCTGCTGCAGGTCTAAAAGCGTCAATACGCATTACACCAAAAAAATGACCAATTCCTTCACCAGGTAAATTTTCGGGCATAGGTATGTAGGCTGGGAAAGGCGGTACCCAGGGACCATAATTGGCACCGCTTAAAATACCTGAAAAGATATCTACAATAGAGCCTAGCATAAAACCTTTATGGCTGCCATGTTCTTTATCTCCACCCAAGGGTAACAATGCTCCGCCGTTTTTTACTTCATTTGCATTGGTGCTGGCGGCACCCTCTTTCGTTTGAACCCAGCCTTCTGGCGTGTCTTCATTTTTTCGTTGCAGCATTTCCAGTTTTCCATTGGCAGCGGTGGTGGTGGCAAAATCAGCCACAAAAGGAGGCTCAATGCCCGCAGGAATGGCTACCGCGATAGGATTGGTTCCCAGCAACCGTTCTGTTGAAAAAGTGGGGGCTACCAATGCCGAGGCATTGGTCATAGCAATTCCAATCATATCATTGTCGAGTGCCATCATTGCATGGTAGCCTGCGATGCCAAAATGATTACTATTCTTGACACTTACCCAACCGGTCCCCACATTGCGGGCTTTGTCAATGGCTACTTGCATTGCTGCAGGGGCAACCACCAATCCCAACCCTTTATCACCGTCAATAACAGCGGTGGAAGGGGTTTCGTGAATTATTTGAATACAGGGATTCGTATTGATTCTGCCTACTTCCCAAAGCCTCACATAGCCGGTTAACCGGGCAATACCATGGCTATCGACACCCCTTAGATCGGCAGACAGTAGCACCTGGGTAGCAGTAGTTGCATCGGCTTCGCTGCAGCCTATTTGAAGGAAAATGTTTTTTGCAAAAAGGTAAAGTTGATGATAGGCATATACTTGTTCCTTCATAATTGTGACTGGTGGATTTTTGGATGATTCAGCTTATCGTAATAAGTTGCCGGGCGATGCAAGTATGAATTTCCATTAATAAATATTGGGTAAAAAAATTAAAATTGGAGATGCCTTACCGTTAGTCCGTTGTTGATGAGCTGCTTTAAGGAGTCGATGCCAATTTTCAGATGTCGTTCTACAAATTCGGAGGTGACTTTGATATCGCTGGCTTCCGTTTTAACTCCCTCTGGCACCATCGGACTATCGCTCACTAGTAAGAGGGCGCCAGTAGAAATTTTGTTATAAAATCCAACCGAAAAAATAGTCGCTGTCTCCATGTCAATTGCGTATGCTCTTATGCGTTGAAGGTATTCCTTAAATACTTCGTCATGTTCCCATACCCGGCGGTTGGTAGTGTACACGGTGCCGGTCCAGTAATCACAGGCATGGTCGCGAATGGTGGTGGAAATTGCTTTTTGAAGCATAAACGAAGGTAAGGCGGGTACTTCTGGTGGGAAATAATCATTGCTAGTTCCCTCGCCTCTCAGTGCTGCGATGGGTAATATTAAATCGCCGATAGTATTTCGTTTTTTTAAGCCACCGCATTTTCCCAAAAACAATACTGCTTTGGGTTCTATGGCAGTGAGCAAATCCATGATGGTGGCAGCACCGGGGCTTCCCATCCCAAAATTGATAATGGTTATATTGTCAGCAGTGGCACATTGCATCGGCCTGTCTGTGCCCACTACAGCTACTTTATTGATATCTGCAAACATCTGTACGTAGTTTGAAAAATTGGTAAGTAAGATGTATTGTCCGAAATTTTCCAATTTTTCACCGGTGTACCGAGGTAGCCAGTTTTCAACGATGCTTTCCTTTGTTTTCATTTTTAGTATAATTGGTTCAACAGTTAATTTGCCGTTCGGTATTAGTAATTCAATTATTTTCGTAATGAAATTGTTATTTGTAATAATATACGCATGCAGATAACTATTGTTAAAAGTACAAAATCTTTTCTGCTAGTCTATGATTAAGATTGAATACCCAGCCTACCAACCAAAAATAAAGGACCAGTTGGGAAAAGAATTTATTTTTGACGAAATTAGAAAGCAATGGATTATGCTTACTCCGGAAGAATGGGTGCGGCAAAATTTTTTGCGATATTTGATTCAGGTTAAGCAATATCCCGCTTCCCTTATAGCAGTTGAAAAGGAAATCCAGTTGGGGGATCTTACCAAGCGGTTTGATATCGTGGTATATGATCAAAACACGTTGCCGTGGATGATCATTGAGTGTAAGGAAATGTCCGTTGCATTAAACGAGCAGGTGTTGAACCAAGCACTTCGGTACAATATTACCTTGAATGTACCCTATATCGTAATTACCAATGGAACCCATTGTTTTGGATTTACAGGAAAAAGGGGCGCTCTGGTGGAACTAAGTGATTTGCCAGATTTTACTATTTGAGGACTGATTTTTTCAATTAAATCACCATGATTTCTTTTTCCTTTGCCTCCAAATGTTTCTCTACCAGTAAGGTAAATCGGTTGGTAAATTCCTGAATTTCTGCCTCCCCTTCTTTGGCTGCATCCTCACTTATTACAGCATCTTTTTGTAATTTTTTTACCTGCTCAATCGCCTCCCTTCGGATATTGCGAATGGATACTTTGCCCTGTTCACCCTCGCCATTGCACCTTTTCACTAATTCCTTTCTGCGTTCTTCGGTAAGTGGAGGAAGATAAAGCCTGATGAAATTGCCATCATTTTGCGGGTTGATGCCAATATTGCTGGCAATGATTGCCCTTTCAATAGGCTGAAGCATCTTCTTTTCCCAGGGCTGTACTGAAATTGTTCGGGCATCCAGTACTGATATATTGGCTATCTGGGATAGCGGGGTGGGTGAGCCGTAGTAGTCTGCAACAATGCCATCTAGCATATTCGGATTTGCTTTGCCCGCTCTTATTTTTACCAGTTCGGCCTCCAGGTGGTTGATTGCCTTTTTCATTAAAGATTCCGTATCCTGTTTAATCAATTCCAATTCTTCTGACATAGTAAAGAAAATTAAGTAAGTGCAAAACTAAAGAAAAGAATATTAGACGGGCAAATAATCGCTTATTTATTGGTAAAGTAACTGGATAATCTTTTATAGTAAAAATGGAAACTAGTTTATTTTAACAGTTTTGGGTGCAAGTAAATTGGAAGGAAAAGAAGGTAGTAAATTTCTTTTGTTCTGTAAATCCTTGCTTGTTTGCGACAGCAGGATGCTTCTTTTATGATGAACTAGGCCCATTAATGCAAAGGCGATCGTCATCACAATGCCAATTAAGATAGTGGTGCTCAAATTTCGCAGCAAAAAAACCAAACTAATAAATCCTACATTGACAAGTACGCAAATCAAGGTAACCTTGCGGTGGCTAAATCCAAGGTCAAGTAAAAAATGATGAATATGGGTTCTGTCCGGACTGAAGGGTGATCGTTTGTTGAGAATACGTAACCCAAAAACTCGAATGGTGTCAAAAATGGGGATGATCAATATGCCAATAGCCAATGCAGGGGCTGATGCTAATGGTAATGCGCCATCTTTATTGCTTTCAAAGGCGATGAATTTTACTGCCATTATTGCATTGACCACGCCAATCAATAAGGACCCAGTATCGCCCATAAATATGCTGGCAGGTGAAAAGTTGAAAAATAAAAAGGCAAGCAAACTACCGGCCAATGAAAAACCCATAATTGCGTAGAATGGCTGGCCAGTCAATAAAAAGTAAGCTCCAAAAAATAAGGAGGTCAATAGTCCAATCGATCCCACTAGCCCATCCACTCCATCAATCAGGTTGAAGGAATTGATTAGGAATACGATGGTAAGTAAAGTGAAGGGAATGGAGGCCACAGGAGGTAGTTGAAAAACCCCCATAAAGCCAAACAAGTGGGTGATTTGTAGGCCACCATATTGAACTAGGATGCCTGCTGCCAGGAATTGCCCGATTAATTTTTTTGCGGGCGAAATAATCAAGATGTCATCTTTGATTCCTAAAAAGAAAAGTAGGATTGCGGCAGCTACAAAATATTGTAATTCACCGCTGCTGTTGGATGCCATTAAAAGCAGCGACAATATAAAGCCTGCAAAAACCCCCAAACCGCCTAAAGTGGGAATAACTGTTTTGTGTATCTTCCGGTCATCTGGCTCATCGAATAATTTTTTCTCTTTGGCAACTTGTATAATGGAAGGAATGGCCAATAAGGTCACGAAAAAGGCAAGGACTCCGCTTAAAAAAATAGTAAACATGCGTAGGGGTGTTCAAAATGGTTCTAGAAATAAATTCGGTAAGAATAAGTAATCAAGGCAAGTACTTAAAACATATACAATATAATTAAAATGTGTTGTATGTAAAAGCAAATGGAGTAAAAGTTTCCTTTTTATATTAATTAAATTATTTATTTGTTGGCAATCTACCCTTACGGGTTGTTTCAGTTTTTGAAAAAATAATTGCTAGGTTATAATTTTACTTTGCTTTTGTAGGTATTTGAAGTAGGTTTGCATCGCATAAACAAAAAAAATGAGTGATTTAAAAGGAATAGCAAGTCAGGTACGCAGAGATATCGTGCGGATGGTACATGGAGTTCAGAGCGGTCATCCCGGCGGGTCGTTGGGATGTACAGATTATGTAACTGCTTTGTATTTTGACATCATGAAACATAATCCCCAGTTTGATATGAATGGGGCAGGGGAAGATCTTTTTTTTCTCAGTAATGGACACGTTTCACCTCTTTTTTATAGTGTATTGGCACGTAGCGGTTATTTTCCTGTATCAGAATTATCCAGCTTTCGTAAGCTGAATAGCCGCCTTCAAGGGCATCCTACTACTCATGAGCATTTACCAGGTGTAAGAGTGGCAAGTGGTTCACTAGGTCAGGGAATGAGTGTAGCACTTGGCGCAGCGATGTCAAAAAAACTCAATAAGGATGCGGGAATTATTTATTCTCTACACGGAGATGGGGAATTGAATGAAGGACAAAACTGGGAAGCAATTTTATTTGCCGCGCATAAAAAAGTGGACAATCTTATCGCAGCCATTGATTGGAATGGGCAGCAAATTGATGGCCCTACGAGTATGGTAATGAATCTGGGAGACCTCGCTTCAAAATTTGAGGCTTTTGGTTGGACGGTATTAACCATCGAAAAGGGAAATGACATGGACGAAATAGTGGCGGGGCTTCATCTCGCTAAAACATATATTGGAAAAGGGAAGCCGATTGTAATTTTGATGAAAACGGAAATGGGTAAGGGCGTTGATTTTATGGAAGGTAGTCACGCCTGGCACGGAATAGCTCCCAATGATGAGCAGTTGCAAATTGCACTTGCCCAATTACCGGAAACCATGGGAGACTATTAAGGGAAAAAAGTAGGGTATATTATTAAAAACGCTTTCTAATTAGAAAGCGTTTTTATTTGGGAATATATCGTTCGCTATCGTAATTCAATCAATTGGCTGGCTGCTTTTCGAGCGGGAAACCAAGAAGCTAAAAACGAGATCAGAGTTATTGTGGACAATACTAGTATAAAATCTGAAGGCTGTAGTTTTACAGGAAAATAATCAATTAAAAAAGAGCCTCCTTGCAATTTGAACAGGTGAAATTTTATCTGTAGAAGGCAAACTAGTAATGCCATTCCTATTCCAGTGATAGCGCCAATAGCTGCCAGTAGCAATCCCTCCCCTAAGAATATTTTTAATATCATGCTGTTATCGGCACCCATACTTTGAAGTACGCTGATGTCTTTTTGTTTTTCTAGTACTAGCATAGTTAAGGCGCTGATCATATTAAAGGCAGCAATGAATAGAATCAGTGTAAGCACTGCATAGATGGCCCATTTTTCAAGCTTCATCGTATTGTATAAGCTAGTATTTTGTTCGTACTTTGATTGCACCCTAAAGCTGCTGCCTAGCATTACTGAAAGTTGCTGTTGTACTTTTAGTAAATTGGAAGGGTCGGTCAGTTTTATTTCTGCAGCACTGTATTCATTCTGTGCAAACCCCATTTGGTGCTTCACAAAGTCTATATTGGTGATAGCATATTTGTTGTCAAAATCCTGTTGTATGGCAAAAACACCGGTCGCTTTTATATTGCCTTCACTCAGTGATTGAAGTGGGTCGGTTGCCGAAATTGCCCCTTTTTTTGGTAAAATAACTGTTACTATAGAAGGGGCTGCAGCATTGTTTATATTTACCCCTGCAGCATTTTGTATGCCAGCACCCAAAATCAATCCTGGATCATTTGCATCACCGGTATTAAATTTTCCCTCAACAGTTTTTTCTGCCACACCACTTACCTGTCGGTAATTTTCGTCTACCCCTTTTAGGTATACGATCGTTTGAAGGTCATCATTTTGCAGCAAAGCTTTTTCTTCTGCAATCAATGAAACTGCTTGAATACCCGGCGTTTTTTTTAGTAGCTGAATTTGAGAACTCGTCAGGATGAATGTCTTGCCCTTTTGAGGGATAATTTTCACATCGGTGTAAAAAGAGGAATAGAGTGATTTCACCAATCCTTCAAAACCATTGAAAACACTCAAAACAAGTATCTGGCAGGCAGTTGCAAAAGCGATTACACCTACCGTTACCCAAGCAATCCAATTAATGGCATTGGCGCTTTTTTTTGCTTTAAAATATCTCCAGGCAAAGGTTAGGTACATATCCTATACCCCAACGGGGTGTTTTGTAAATGGGTTACAATAAATATTAATCTTTTGTGGGGGTGT
>CANJAW010000095.1:0-8534 GCA_947472215.1 Chitinophagaceae bacterium | reverse complement strand
TTACCTCGATATCATTTCCTGGCTGGAAAGCAAGTTAGAAAACATACCTGTTCAGGAAGTATTAAAGCGGAAATTTGCTGGAAAACGAAAAGCATTTTCCGGTGAGACAGCTTATACAACTGATTTTATTGAAGGAACATCCACTGAACCACTCAATTAACCAAATGTTATGATCTCCATTGAATCAGTTGAAATATATAAATCTCCAATCCCACTAAAAGAACCCTTTAAAATTTCTTTAGGAATATTGACCCATGCCGAAAATGTAATCATAAAAATTATAACCAATGAAGGAATAATAGGATATGGGGAGTGCAGTCCCTTTATGACCATTAATGGAGAGAGCATGGATACCTGTTTTGTAGTGGCGAAATATTTGGCCCAAATTTTAAAGAAAAAAAATCCGTTGGACATAGCCGCCTGTACCCTAGCAATGGACAGTGTAATATATGCTAACAGCAGTATCAAAAGTGCTTTCGACATAGCCTTGTATGATATAGCAGCACAGCATGCTGGAAAGCCATTGTATAAATTTTTAGGTGGCAACAAAACAAAAGAAATCATTACCGACTATACGGTAAGTATTGATACGCCTCAAAAAATGGCGGATGATGCAGTTAAAATAAAAGCGAATGGTTTTCAAGTGATCAAGGTTAAACTAGGCCAACAGGAAAAAGATGTGGAACGCATCAGCATGATTCGAGCAGCAGTAGGAATGGAAATACCTATTCGAATAGACGCCAATCAAGGATGGGATGTATCCTTTGCCCTTAGCCTATTACATGAATTAGCCCCTTTCAATATCCAGCATTGCGAAGAGCCTATTCCTCGGTGGGATTACATGAACCTAGCCGGTATTCGAAAACTTAGCCCTATAAAAATAATGGCAGATGAATCTTGCTGCAACGAGCATGATGCAAAAAATTTGATCGACCTAAAAGCTTGTGATTTTTTTAATGTTAAATTAGGGAAATCAGCAGGAATATTTAAAGCACTTACAATCATTCAATTGGCAGAAAAGGAAGGTATTAAAATACAATTGGGCGGATTTTTAGAATCCAGATTGGCTTTTACTGCAGCCGCACATCTGGCACTGGTAAGCGAATCAATTATGTATTTTGATTTTGACACGCCACTCATGTTTATTGAAGATCCTGTAATCGGAGGAATTAGTTATCATAATAATGGCGTTATCGAAGTGCCAGATACTCCTGGATTGGGAGCAACTATTGATCCACATTACTTGAAGGGTTTGATTAGTGCTACGGTGTAAAAGCATTGGCTACTTACCTACAGCAACGCTCTTGAAATCAAACAAGGTAGCGGTAAATACCCCGCGCTCACGCTTCTTAAAAATAGCTTTCCAGTTGCCGTTGTATCGTATCATGGAGGGCACTAGTAAATCACCAGAATGGGTAAGCTGTACTTCCATCTGCACATTAAAATCGTATATACCGGCATCATAGCTAAGTGAATATTTTCGAGCTACCACTTCAAATGTTTTATCATTAAACCAAGTGGTCATTTCATCTACCACCACATTTGCTTCCATACCAGGTTTTACTTTTTGAGTAAACAGATAACAACTGGTTTTATTGTAATCGTCCATATCAATACTCATGTCATATACATCCGCCATATCATCATCATAAATAGCTGTTTTTCCGGACATGAACGGAAGTCCCTTTATCTTTTTACCCGGATTAAAAAACAACATTTTTAATTGTTCCTTATGTTTTTGAAGGCCAGATTTACCCTCCACACTAAACCCATTTCCTGCCACCACATTAGTTTCTCCACAAACTTTTCCGGCAGTAAAAAAAAGTGAGGCATACAATTGAGCCGTGTAATAATTGTACTGGTGTTCTTCATCATAGTAATCACCCGTAGTTTGTTCTTCCAGCACCTCCATTCTTCTACATTGATTTTCAGTTATCTGCTTGGTTTTACTGAAACAAGAAGCCACTGAGGCCCCCTCTTTACCAAGCATCCGAATATCATTGATGGCCGAAAAACCAAGTATATGCAAATTGCGGAAAGCTTTGTAAAAACTAGTATCATTTTTTATTCGATTGATAAAGCTAGGCACATTGAGTTTATTATTAATCACCACATCACTGAGCGTAATGATTTTTCTTCCTACTGTAACGTTTATGTCAGCAGAATCCTGCGCGAAGAGTTGAGCCGCAAACAGAAGAAAAATAAATAGAGGAGGGAACTTAGTAAACATTCCTACAAATTATTACAATTTTATTAAAATGCTTATAGAGAAGGCAAGATTTTTTAACTCTTTACAAAAAGATATACAAAGAAAAACAGAGAACCTAGCTTATTATCCGATAACACACTATTTTGGAAAAACCATTCGATAATCAACACTAATTTTACCTTTACTAATATCCATTAACTTTCTTTTTAACAATGTCCGTTTCAAAGGTTTAATATAATCGATAAATAACTTTCCTTCTATGTGATCATATTCATGCAAAATCACCCTAGCGGTTATACCATTGAATGTTTTGGTAAATGGTTGAAAATTTTCATCCAAATAATCAATGGTCACAATTTCGCCCCTTAATACATCCTCCCTTATTTTAGGAATGCTGAGGCAGCCTTCATTGTAAGACCATTCCTTTCCTTCTATTTTAGTAATCTGGGCATTAATAAAAGTTCCCTTATAACCCGGATCACCTGGATAAAGATCCTGCTCATCTTCCTCCAAATTTTCAAATATTTGAGTGCTATCCATCACAAAAAGACGCATTTCCCTATTCACCTGCGGAGCAGCTAACCCAACTCCATTACTGTTGTACATGGTTTCCCACATATCAGCAATGAGCTTTTCCAACTCTGGATAATCCTGTGAAATATCCTTGCAAATTTTTCTTAAAACGGGAGACCCGTAGGCTACTATCGGTAAAATCATAAATACAATTTGGAAAATGTTAGTATTTCTTCATTAAAAAACATCTTTGTCAATAACAACATGAAACATCTGATTGAACGCACCCTAGTATTTACCAGCTTGCAACGCTTACTTGCAAACCTTTACTATTGACTGGTCGTTTTTGACCACACAAATTTACTAATTTCTTACTGAATGCTTTGAAGATACTCTTGTAATATAATGGTAGCCGCAATAATGTCTACATTTCCTTTAATTTGGCGGTCCTTTTTCTTCATTCCCATTTGCAACATTGCATCCTTTGCCATTTTGGAGGTATACCTTTCATCAACAGTTTTCAGCGGCATTTGAGGGAATTCTTTTGTTATTTTTTTGATAGCCTCTTTTACTAATGGAGTTCCATGGGTATCCGTTTCATCCCAATTAACGGGAAGCCCGATAATAACTAACTCCACCTGCTCCATGGTAAAATATTTTTTTAGATACGGAATTAGCTCCTTTGAATCAATGGTAACCAACCCAGTAGCAATAATCTGCATCGGATCTGTTACAGCCAGCCCTGTTCTTTTGCCACCATAGTCGATTGCTAATATCCTAGCCATGAGCAAATGTATGAATTATGGATGGAGAAGAAATTGAGAAATATTACAATAGGTTTATATACATCCATATTTACCTAGTAAGGTAGGGTTCTAAAAAAAATATCCAACAAAACAAATACCGAAAATACTACAGAAGCTATCCCATTGGCAGTCATAAAAGCAATATTCACCTTGCTAAGGTCAGTGGGTTTAACTATAGAATGCTGATAGACCAACATCCCGATAAATACAGTTACTCCCAGCCAATACAACCACCCAAAATGGCCATAAATACCCGCTGAAACTACACTGGCCGCAGATAACAAATGTAAATATGCTGAAACCTTCAATGCTTTAGACTTTCCCAATGCAGCAGGAATAGAATGTAGCTGATGAGCCTTATCAAATTGCTCATCCTGCAATGCATAGATTATATCGAAACCGCTTACCCAAAACAATACAGTTAGAGAAAACAAAATAGGCAGTAGTTCAAACTTTCCGGTAACAGCCAGATAAGCGCCAATAGGAGCAAGGCTTAACCCAATGCCAAGTACTAAGTGACACAATGCTGTAAAACGTTTGGTATAACTGTAAAACAACACCACCAACAGGGCTACTGGGGATAAATAAAAACAAATCGGATTGATAAAAAAAGTGACTGAAATAAAAAGAAGGCAATTGACAATCACAAACCGCAATGCACTTTGCTTAGAAATAATACCCGCCGGAATTTCACGGATGGCCGTACGGGGGTTTTTTGCATCAAAACTGCTATCAAGATAACGGTTGAAAGCCATGGCTGCACTACGCGCAAAGACCATACATAAAATTACCTGTATAAATAATTTGGGTGAATATGCACCCATAGGCAAGGTGGTAGTAGATGAAAAATGGGGCGCGAATATTCCAATAAAAAAACCAATAATGGCAAATGGTAAAGCAAAAATTGTATGCGAAAACTTCACTAAGCCTGCATATTTTTTTATATTATTCATTCAATAAATTATTATACACCATAAAAAATGAAATACGCACAACACGCGAAAATGTAAATACTGGAATTGATTTAAAAACCGATTGTTATAAAAATTGGCTTTTACTCATATCCTTTTAATGAATTGGTATGCAACTCAATTAAAGGCTTCTACTTGATTCAACCCTTGACCAACTTTCTTTTTCGGACTAACTCCCATAATACCACCCCTGCCGCAGTAGCAATGTTCAATGAATGCTTCATCCCAAATTGAGGAATCTCTATACACCCCGCAGATTGCTGAATGGTAGATTGTTCAACCCCTGTTACCTCATTTCCAAAGATCACTGCAATTTTATCTGTGATGGCAAAATTCAAATCATTTAACATAGTGCTTCCAGCAGCCTGCTCTACAGCAAAAACGGTATACCCCAATGCCTGTAATTCAGCTATAGCCGAACTCGTATGGTCAAAATGTTTCCAAAACACAGTTTCCTCTGCCCCAAGGGCTGTTTTCTTGATTTCCTTGTGTGGAGGACAACAGGTATATCCGCAAATGTATATTGCTTCTAATAAAAATGCATCGGCAGTCCTGAATACACTACCTACATTATAAGCACTGCGGATGTTTTCCAGCACCACAACCAGGGGTATTTTATCAGATTGCTTGAACTCGGCAACCGATAACCTGTTTAACTCATCCATGCTCAATTTTCTCATAATTAGCGTAACCCCTTATTTTGATGCAAAAGTAATTCACATCTTTCACAAACCCTTCTTAAAACCTAATAAAGGCCCTATTTTTGCTGCTACAGGTAAACTATCTTATACAAAAATTAAAATATGAGCATTTGCTTCAGCAGCTTTGTTACTAAAAAATTGTAGCCGATGCATTTTTAACTTTTAAACTTTTACTACTTTCACACTACTACCATGGCCAAGTCAACCGGAGAAACCCCTTTAATGCAGCAACACAATGCCATCAAGGCTAAATACCCTGATGCTATTTTGCTTTTTCGGGTAGGGGATTTTTATGAAACATTTGGGCAAGATGCAGTCAATGCCTCCGGTGTACTAGGAATTACATTAACAAAAAGAAATAATGGAGATGCTAATTCGTCGCAGCTAGCTGGCTTTCCACACCACGCACTAGATACCTACTTACACAAATTGGTAAAAGCTGGCTACCGGGTAGCTATCTGTGACCAACTGGAAGATCCAAAACAGGCAAAAGGAATCGTTAAAAGGGGTGTTACCGAATTGGTTACACCAGGGGTAGCTACCAGCGATAAATTATTGGAGTACAATAGCAATAACTTTTTGGCCGCCCTTCACTTTGAGGGATCAAAAATTGGTATCGCGTTTTTAGATATTAGCACAGGCGAATTTTTTGTAGCCGAAGGCGACCGAGAATATGCAGACAAATTACTGCAAAGCTTACATCCTGCAGAAGTGATTTTTCAACGCAACCAACAAAAAAATTTCAAGGAATATTTTGGCACTAAATTTTTTACCTATACCCTTGATGAATGGATTTTTGCAGAGGCTTATGCAAGTGAAAGTCTGCTAAAACATTTTGGCACCCACAGTTTGAAGGGGTTTGGTGTAGAAAGTCTACGGGAGGGAACGATTGCTGCAGGCGCTATTCTGCATTATTTAAAAGATACGGAGCATCCAAATTTGGGCCATATTACTTCCATTCAAAGAATCGATCGAGAAGAACATTTGTGGATGGACCGATTTACCATCCGCAATTTAGAATTATTTGGAGGAGCTGATGGAAGCAACACTTTATTGAAAGTATTGGACAATACCGTTTCCCCGATGGGTGCGCGTCTATTGAAACGCTGGATGGTACTACCACTGAATGATAGCATAAAAATAAAAGAGCGACTTGATACAGTTGAATACTTTCTAAATGAAGCCGATATAAGAAATAAAATTTCGCATCATGTGAAACAGGCAGGTGATGTGGAAAGACTCGTAAGTAAAGTGCCATTAAAAAAAGTCAACCCACGGGAAGTATTGCAAATTGCTCGGGGCTTATTACAAACTGCTTCCATAAAAGAAATTTGTGCCGCCACCAATAATGAGTATTTAAATCGCCTAGGCGACTCACTCAATCCCTGCAAGCTGATTGTAGAAAAAATAGTTACAGAAATTAATGAAGCTCCGCCAGCCCTTGCATCAAAGGGAGGAGTTATCGCAAATGGTATCAACCAGGAGTTGGATGAATTAAGGAAAATATCCAGCGGTGGAAAAGAGTACCTGATAGAACTCCAACAAAAAGAAGCAATCGCCACCGGCATATCTTCTTTAAAGATCAGTTTCAACAATGTATTTGGTTATTACCTAGAAGTTACCAATTTGCACAAAACAAAAGTGCCCGAAACCTGGATTCGTAAACAAACACTGGCCAATGCAGAACGATATATTACACCTGAATTAAAAGTGTACGAAGAAAAAATTGTAGGCGCCGAGGATAAAATTCTTCAAATAGAAATGCAACTTTTTGAAAAATTATTAAATGAGTTGCAGGATTATATTGCTCCCATGCAGGTAAATGGACATGTGATGGCAATATTGGATTGTTTAACCTGCTTTGCACACAATGCCCTCCAGTACCAGTACAAAAAACCTGTAATCAACGATAGCAATATTCTAGATATTAAAGATAGTCGCCACCCTGTCATTGAAAGATATTTGCCTCCAGGCGAAACTTATATTTCCAATAATATATACTTAGATCCTTCAAGCCAGCAGATTATTATTTTAACCGGGCCAAATATGAGCGGTAAGAGTGCAATCCTACGGCAGACAGCCCTCATCACCCTGATGGCACATATGGGCAGTTTTGTTCCTTCGAGCGATGCGAAAATTCCATTAACGGATAAAATATTTACCCGGGTAGGTGCTAGCGATAATTTGAGTGGTGGTGAAAGTACTTTTATGGTGGAGATGAATGAAACGGCTAGCATCATCAATAATATCACTCCCCGAAGTCTGATTTTACTCGATGAAATTGGAAGAGGCACTTCCACCTATGATGGCATTTCTATTGCTTGGAGTATCGTAGAATATTTACACCAGTCAGCTAATAGCCCTAAAACATTATTTGCCACACATTACCACGAATTAAACGAATTGGAAAATAAATTACCGCGTGTAAAGAATTACCATGTTACCAATAAGGAAGTAGGAAACAAAATTATTTTTTTACGAAAGCTTGCACCAGGTGGAAGTATACACAGTTTTGGTATTCACGTGGCTCGCATGGCAGGAATGCCGCCAAGCTTAATTGAAAGAGCGAATGAAGTTTTATTGCAATTAGAACAAAGTCGGGACAATCGAGCAGAAAACAAGGGGGACAGTTTGGATGAAAAAATACAACAACTCAGTATTCCAAAAATGCAGCTTAGTATTTTTGATGCACATTCCGCCACATTTGAAGAGATTAGGACTTTGTTGAATGCTGTTGACATCAACCGATTAACACCGGTAGAAGCATTGCTGAAATTACAGGAGGTAAAGGCGAAGGTAAAGTAAGCCAACTATACACTCAATGGCAGCAAACTCAGGGAATACTTTTACTAGAGAAAGAAAGCCACTTTGGGAATCCGCTATTTTTACATCACTCAGAATTCTCTAAAAGCAAAATGACTGACTAAGGCGCCAATAATTTATCTTTACTACTATCTTATGAGTAGAAATAAGAAAATATTAATATACGTGCTGCTACTTTTTCTTTCAGGAGCAGACAGCTTTGCACAGACCACCTGCGCTGCATTAGGACAAAATCCTGCAACTGCATTTCCTGTTTGTGGAACTGATACTTTCAAAATGGCATCTGTACCTATCTGCGGCGATAGACTGGTGCCTGGTCCCTGCACGGCATCCCTAGTAACTGATAAAAATCCATATTGGTATAAATTCACTTGCTTTTCTGCAGGAACTTTAGGATTTTTAATCAAGCCAAACACCATTTCCGATGACTACGACTGGCAACTCTTTGATGTCACCAACCGCAATCCGGCAGATGTTTTTACAGATGCGAGTCTTTTTGTATCCTGTAACT
>CANJAW010000094.1:0-8569 GCA_947472215.1 Chitinophagaceae bacterium | reverse complement strand
TCCACCTAAAATTTGATTCGCTATCAATAAGGCATGATAGTTTTTATTGCCCATTGGATTATAGATAAGATTACCAATACTTAATTCACCTTGAACGGCGGTAGGCACATCTACAAAATCAATTTCAGTTTTTTTCGGGTTTTCAACAAGTGGAATGGCAGGAAGGGTTAATTTTTTGCCTGTCCAGTTTCCAAATGCTTTGGTAGCCATATCTTTGGCAGCATCCGGACTGATATCCCCCACAAATGTTAAATAAGATCGGGAGGGAGTGATAAAGTCTTTATAAGCTTCTTTTACATCCTCTATGGTTAGGCCTTTTACACTTTCTTCGGTTGTAAATTCACCCATTGCAGTTTGTTTACCATAGCTGAGGGCTTGGTTGACCCTGGCTGAAATTGCTGCAGTGCTTTTTTCATTTGATTTTAACCCGGTGATGGCCATGGATTTTAGTTTTCCAAAGGATGCTTCGGGGAATGCAGGATTTTTGATACCATCTGCCATTAATCTAAATGCTTTTTCAAAATATCTGGTCAGGGAACTAACATACCCACCACCAGCACCAAGCCTTACTTCTGCACCAATCAGGTCCACTTCCTCATCAAATTTATCCTTGGGCATCGAGGTAGTTCCTTCGCCTAGCATTTGCCCCATTAGTTCTACCAAGCCAGCTTTTTTACCTTCCAGAATGGGACCTGCATCAATATTGATTGATGCGGTCACCTTGGGTAATTTGTGGTTTTCCACCACCAATATCGTCATGCCATTGGCGAGTGTGAACACTACGGGGTCTTTTATTGAAATCACCGGAGCTGGGCCAGCTGACGGTTTTTTTGATCTGTCTATTTTTATTTGTGCAAAACCATGCTGTAATAAAACAACACTCAACGCAACTATTATTAATTTTTTCATCTATGGTATTTTTTCTGTGTAAATAAGTTAAAGGAAATGACAGCGTCGACTGAATTATTTTTTAGGCAAATAATACAAAACAGTCCGTTGGTTTTTATTCAGGTATTTTTTGGCTACATCCTGAATATCCTGTCTTGTTATTTTTCTTATTTCTTCCAGTTCGGTGTTGATATTATTGGTGTTTTTGTAGAAGGTATGCCCATTGGCAAGATTTTCTGCTACGCCCAACATTTTACTGTTTTTCCCAATAAATTGATTTTCAAACTGGTTTTGCAATTTGGTGAATTCGGTTTCAGAGATGAGGGTAGTTTGCAATTTCACTACTTCATCATCCATATCTTTTAGTAAAGTGTCCAATGAAGAACTGTTGTTGGGTAATGCATAGGTAATATAAGCACCATAATCTTCCAATGAATAATTGAAAGAACCAACCTGCAGTGAATTCTTTTTTTCATCCACCATCTTTTTAAACATTCGGCTGCTATTTCCCTGACTCAGTACAGCAGAGGCCATTTCTAATACCTTTGATTCCTTATTGGTTTCACCCGGTACTCTGTAGGCTGCTAAAATTGCAGGTATTTGGATGTTGCTATCATAGGCGGTGTCAATCATTTGGGTAGTAATCGGACTTTCCTTTGCAACAGTCCTTGTAATGGCCACCCCTGCCGGTATTTCAGCGAAATAATTTTCTACCAGTATTTTTGTTTTTGCCAGATCGATATCTCCTGCAATTACCAGCACTGCATTATTGGGTGTGTAATATTTTTTGTTGAAGGCCTTAAATTCGTCAAGTGTAGCTGCATCAAGATCAGCCATGCTTCCAATCGGAACCCAGTTATAGGGATGTTTGGTAAACAGTCGCTTCATTACCTCACTTAAAAAATTACCATAGGGTTGGTTATCCACCCGTAATCTTTTTTCTTCCTTTACGACTTCATTCTGTGTTTTAACACCAATCTCGTTGATCACCGGGTGAAGCATGCGTTCGCTCTCTAACCAAAGGCCTGTAGCCAATTGGTTGGAAGGAAATACTTCGTAATAAAAAGTGCGATCTTGTGTGGTATTGGCATTATTTTGCCCACCATTGCTGCTCACAATTTTCATAAATTCACCTCTTTTGATATTGTCACTGCCTTCAAAAAGAAGGTGTTCAAAAAAGTGCGCAAAGCCAGTGCGGTTGACTTGTTCGTCTTTACTTCCTACATGGTACATAACAGAAACTGCCACCACTGGAGCCGTTCTATCCTGGTGCAAAACCACGTGTAAGCCATTTTTTAAATTATACTCAGTAAATGCTACCTTTTGAGCTAGTGCAGAAAGGGTACTGGTCAACCCGAAAAAGAAAAATAGTATTGTTTTCATACTTGATTTATTTGAGCGTCAAATGTAAGAATTTATTAATCTAAATGCTATTGTTTATTAAATAATTGATGAGCGGTAAGCCTTTCGATGGAGCAACTTGAGTCGAAACTCGGTTATCGGTTTTATTGGGTTGGATTAGTGGGTATTCTTTATTTTTGTGTATGCGTAATCAAAAGTCATTCTTTCAACACAGATTTGGGGCTGTGGCAGTAATTGTACTACTTGTTTGTGCTATCAGCTTTGTTACCAGGGTGGTATTGATGATAAAAAGTTGGCCTACTATAGAGCTTTCCCTATTTCGGTTTTTAGCCATTTTTATGATAGGCTTGTTGTATGATCTTACGGTAAGTAGTTTTTTTGCTATACCGGTAGCCATTTATTGTTGGTTGATGAAAGATAGCTGGTTCCAAAATAAATGGCAGCGCTTACCCCTTTTCTTGCTGATGGCGATTATCAGTTTTATTTTGGTATCCGTGGCGGGGAGTGAGATAATATTTTGGAATGAATTTAGTGTGCGTTTCAATTTTATTGCAGTGGATTATTTGATCTATACCAATGAAGTGCTGGAAAATATTTGGGAATCTTATAATATGCCCTTGATTATTTCGGTGGTTGTATTGTTGGTGGCAGCTGTTCTTTTGCTAGTTCGCGGCAAAATAATGGCATCTCAGCAGGTAAGTATGCGATTCGTTCGTCGTACGGTATTTATGCTCGGCTTTTCGTTGCTACCGCTTAGTGCTTATTTTTTAGTTAACAACCATTTTAAAACGATTAGTAATAATAATTATGTAAACGAATTGGGTGGAAATGGTATTTATGAATTTGGAGCGGCTTTTTGGAATAATGAGATTGATTATCACCAATTTTATAGGGAGAGAAATGATACGGCTAATTTCGCATTGCTTCGCTCTATGCTACAGTCGCCGAATGCGACATTCAGTTCCGACCCACTCAGCATTGAGCGGGTGATCCAGCCCGATAGTCCCCAGCATCATTGGAATGTAGTGTTGATTAGTGTGGAAAGTTTAAGCGGAGATTATTTGCAGTATTTTGGTAACCGCCAAAAGATAACTCCTTACCTAGATTCATTGATTCCTAAAAGTTTGTTTTTCAGTAATTTTTATGCATCTGGCACTCGAACGGTGAGGGGCTTAGAAGCGATTACGCTCGCCATTCCTCCCACACCCGGTCAGTCCATTGTTCGCCGCCCCCACAATGAAGATTTATTTTCATTGGGAGCTGTATTCAAAACTAACGGCTATGATGTGCGTTATTTATATGGAGGGAACAGTTTTTTTGATAATATGGGGTATTTTTTTGGACACAATGGCTATCAAGTTCTTGACAAAGGTGACATTCCCAAACAATTGGTTCATCATACTACGGCATGGGGTATTGATGATGAAGCAACTTTTCAATATACCCTAGAGCAGTGTGATAAAAGCTACCAGCAAGGGCGGCCTTTTTTTAATCACATGATGACTGTCAGCAACCACCGGCCTTACACTTATCCCGATGGAAGGATTGATATTCCATCAGCTGCTCAAACTGCTGCGGGGGGAGTTAAGTATACTGATTATGCTATCCATGCTTTTCTGAGAGACGCTGCTAAAAAACCTTGGTTTGATCAAACGGTTTTTGTGATTGTAGCGGACCATTGTTCCCGTAGTGCCGGCAAAACCGATTTACCTGTGAACCGATATCGCATACCCTGCTTTATCTATGCCCCCAAACTAATTAAGCCTACCATTGAAAAAAGGCTTACTAGCCAAATTGATCTTGCCCCTACATTGTTGGGTTTGCTAAATATGCCCTATACCAGTCGGTTTTTTGGGTTTGATATTTATAAAACCCCTACTGCCCGCGACCGCGTTTTTATCAGTACCTACCAAAATTTGGGCTATATAAGAAATGGTCAGTTGGTGATACTTTCTCCACAGAAAAAAATCGCCACTTATCAGCCTGATTTTGAGACAGGGGTTGCTGTTGAAGTGCCTGGGTCAGATAGTCTTACCAATGAAGCAATAGCTTGGTACCAGGGTGCGAGTTATGCTTTTAAAAATCAGCAGCTAAGAATAAAAAAATAATTTATAGTATAACAAGTAGATAATCAATTACTTATAGAGCTATCAACTTGCAATTAACATATATTAATAAAAAATAATACAAAAAGCTTGCATTTATTTGAATGAGACTTTATCTTCGTATCGGTTTTTCATAGGATATTGGATTTTAAAGCGGGACTAGATTTCTATCTTGGTCCCTTTTTTTATTTTAAAAATGACTGGTGACTCACCCTAGTCGGTGACTCACCGCCCCCGGTGACTCACCGACTAGTTGAACTAATATTTCCTTCCCTGCTAACGGTTATCTTAGCTTCTGACTGAAGGTAATCTATCACCTTCCATATTTTTTCTTTTTTAAATTGTTTACTACTTGCTAATAATTCTTTTATACCAGTTGACTGTTTTTTTGTCCACTCAAAAATATACTGGGTAATTTGCTCAAACTCTTCCTTACTAATGCGCAGCGATTTCAGGTTGATACAGTTATCACAGATGCCACAGGGTTTTATGGCTAGGTCATTGAAGTAATTACCAATGATTTGACTTCTGCAGGAAATAGTGTTCTTAATAAATTCAGCAATCGCTTTTATTCTACTCTCAAAATTTTTCTTTCTTTCAATATAGTTGTCCAAATTAATTAAAAAGCTATCGGCATACATCCTGTTGATTACTAAACTAATTTGGGGCGAATCCTTTTGTGCATCATAGGTTACAATACCATATTGTTGTAATTGTTGTAAGTCCCGCTTTATTTCATTCGGGTTCTTTTTCACAAAATGGGCTAGCTCCGTTTCATAAATGTTGGTAGGGTAATCAAAAATTCCCTCATAGCTGCGAAGCAATCCCTTGATTAGGTTTTCAAATAGAGGAAATTGTTTTTCAAAGTCTTCTAACTGCTGTCTGTCGGTGTTAAATGAAAGGGTAGAAGGTTTGAAAAAAACTTCATTGAACCTCAGTATTTCCTCCTGCTCTAGGGTTTTAATGGCATAGGTAGCGGTAAGAATATTAATTGTAAAGGCTGCTGAAAAACTGGCCATATCAAAGTCGAAGCTGTTACCTTCACCTGTACCTGCGGCTACTTGCAGGTAATTCATGATGGCGATATACACCTGTTTAATGGTTGCTTTATCCGGATACCGAATGTCACTTTGTAATTGCAAATCGGCTACTTCCCGGTCATTGTAGAGCAGTACAGCGTAGGCCCTTTTCCTATCTCGGCCTGCCCTTCCAGCTTCTTGGTAATAATTTTCGAGGCAATCTGGCACACCATAATGGATGACCAATCTTACATCGGGCTTATCGATGCCCATGCCAAAAGCATTGGTACAGACAATAATCCGGGTGATATTATTGATCCAATTTTCTTGTCGCTTATTTCTTTCTTCATTGCTCAAGCCGGCATGGTAAAAATCGGCGTTGATATTATTTTGCGTGAGCAGTTCGGCAATGTCTTTGGTTTGTTTGCGGCTTTTGCAATACACAATTCCGCTGCCTTTTACATTGTTAACAATCTCTAATAGTTTATTTTGTTTGGATACTACATTAAAAACACTGTAGGAAAGATTGGCTCTTTCAAAAGATTGCTGAAATTGTTGTTGGTTTTTTTTGAAAAGCAGTTTTTCGCAAATATCATTTTGCACAGATTTAGTTGCTGAGGCAGTTAGTGCTAGTATGGGTACATTAGGCAGTTGATCTCTTATACTGGCGATGCGTAAATAAGGAGGTCTGAAATCATAGCCCCATTGCGAAATACAATGTGCTTCATCCACCGCCACCATGCTGATATTCATACTAGGTAAATAATCCAGAAACAAATCGGTTTCTAATCTTTCGGGCGAAACGTACAGAAATTTATAGTTCCCATGGGCTGCATTTTGTAAAGTTTTCTTTACTTCCAAAAAACTCATGCCGGAGTAAATGGACAGTGCGAGAATTCCCTTTTTTTTCAAGCCTTCTACCTGGTCTGTCATTAGTGCAATCAGCGGACTGATAACCAAACAAATTCCTTCTTTAGCCAAGGCGGGCACTTGAAAACAAATGGATTTTCCCCCACCCGTGGGCAGTAAAGCGAGCGTATCTTTTCCTGCCAAAATACTATTGATAATATCCTCCTGTAAGGGCCGAAATGAATCGTAGCCCCAATTTTCTTTTAAAATTTGATGGATGGAAACTTGTGTCAAAACAATAATTTAGTAAACTTCATTCTTGGCCGTAGATTTTTTAATTTTCCCTACGCAGAAAGATGCAAAATAAGCTATAAAACCAATGGGAGTTTTAAAATAGGTCGGTATTCTAAAAATCTACTGCAGATTCGCCTATCCCGAAAGCATTTTGCTGCATTTTAGTCGCTTAGACAGTAAGTTTGAATTCAATCAGTTGGTAGTGGTCATCTACCCTACAGGAATCCTATCCGCCTCTGGCGGACTGGGTTCAAATCCCGGTCTCGCTGCATAAAAATCAAGGACTTGTGTTAAATCGTGGGTCCTTTGTTGTTTTTGCCTGAGGTTTTTTATTTTTCTTCTGTAATTAAAACTTCAATACATGATACTGTTACAAAAAAACTTAATAATATATTTCCATGTATTTGGCTTTATATAAATAGACTATTACTCTTTATTTTTTGTTAATTTTCTACCTCCACAATCATTTCAATTTCTACTACCATATTCATAGGGAGTGCATTCATTCCAACTGCAGATCTAGCATGCTTACCTTTTTCCCCAAATATTTCAACCATTAAATCTGAAAATCCGTTAATTACCTTTGGTTGATCTGTAAATGTTTCGGTGCTATTTACCATTCCAAATACTTTTACAATTCTTTTTACTTTATTCAAATCCCCAATGGCATTTTTCAAACTAGCAATTAAATTAATTCCAGTTTGCCTTGCTGCTTCCTTGCCTTCTTCTATTGTTACATCCTTGCCCAATTTTCCTTTATTTACACCCTCATATGTTTTGCTAGGCCCTGATCCTGAAAAATAGAGTAAGTTTCCTGTTCTAACATAATTTACATAGTTAGCAATTGGAGTATTTAGTTTTGGAAGTATTATGCCAAGAGATTTTAAATTCTGTTCTGGACTTTGTGCTTGACAAAAAATGCTAGTCAAAAGAAAAGCTACGATTGTATAATATTTTTTCATAGGATTTGGTTTAGAAATAGCGTATAGTCTATCTCAATGATTAAATAAATGTTTAAGGAGTGATAGAGATTACAAGATTTTTACATTGCAATGTTGCGTTAAGATTTTAATAGACTGGGTGATTTACCATTAAAAAGGTAAGCTATATAGTTAATGTATTGTACAATAAACAACCAGTTATAGCATCCCATCGTTGGGCAAATTTAATCGCGAGAAGCTGAATCGGCTGCTGCTGAATTTTCTTTTGTAGGATGCGATTCATCTTTGATTTCAGAAGGGGAATTCCCTTTTAGCTTTGCTTCTTCAAAGGACTTTTGAATAATCGCCTTCATTTCTTTTAATTCTTCAGGAGATAGAAAATGGTCATCCTCTATTTTATCAGTCAACTCATCCATTGTATTTACTTTTTAATGGTAAAAAAAATAGCAACATAGGGAAGGTTCAAATCGGTATCCAAATATACCCATTTTACACCACTTTTTTATAGTTTAGCCGAATGGAGTTTACTGCCAACACCACATCGCTAAAGCCCATTGCCAGCGCTGCTATGCCTGGATGCAATAAGCCCATAGCTGCAATTGGGATGGCTACAATATTGTAGATAAAGGCCCAGAATAAATTTTGTTGAATGGTAATAAAAGTATGTTTACCCAGACCAAGTGCCAGGGGCAAATGCTGGATGCCTTTGTTCATGAGTACTACCTGTGCACTTTGCATAGCCAGCTGCGTAGCATCGCTCATAGAGATACCAATGGTAGCTTTTGCAAGCGCTGGTGCATCATTGATACCATCGCCTACCATCGCTGCCGGAGCCTGCTCATTTAATTGCGCCACAATGGATAATTTTTCTTCTGGCGATTTTTCTGCAAAAATTTGAGTGATACCTAGCGTGTCGGCTACTCGCCTGGTTCTTTCATAAGAATCGCCGCTTAATACAATGGTTTGAATATTTTTGGATTGAAGAAAGGACACTACTTTAATAGCCTCTTGCCGAATGGTATCTTCCAGATCTATCCAGCCGGCAAGGGACTCATTGATGAGCAGGTAAGCGGTATGCGTAAAATCGTTGGTCAGCGCTGCTGCTATTTTA
>CANJAW010000093.1:0-8585 GCA_947472215.1 Chitinophagaceae bacterium | reverse complement strand
CAGATGAACAAACCATCCAATTCCATTTTCAATATCACGGTTCTGGTAGCCGCCCTGGGTTATTTTGTAGACATCTACGACCTGCTTTTATTTCAAATTGTAAGAGTGGATAGTTTGAAGGATATGGGGCTTTCTATTGCACAGGTGAAATCCGAAGGAGAATTTATTATAAGCGTACAGATGATCGGCTTGTTGCTGGGTGGAATCATTTGGGGTGTAATGGGTGATAAAAAAGGACGGTTGAGTGTTTTGTTTGGTTCTATTGTTTTGTATTCTATTGCTAATATTATCAATGGGTTTGTACAAACTCCAAATCAATATGCACTCACCCGATTCTTTGCAGGCATTGGGTTGGCTGGAGAACTGGGGGCGGGTATTACGCTGGTATCTGAATTAGTGAGCAAAGAAAAAAGAGGTATAAGTACTTCTTTGGTTGCAGGTGTTGGTTTGACTGGAGCAGTAGTAGCTTATTTTATTTCTCAGCATTTCAATTGGCGTATCTGTTATTTTATAGGCGGCGGATTGGGCTTTTGTCTATTGTTATTAAGGATATCTGTTTTTGAAAGTGGTATGTTTACCAAGTTGAAACAACTGGATGTGCAGCGGGGTAATTTTTTCATGTTCTTCACGGATAAAAATCGTTTCAAAAAATATATACTGGCAATTCTAATTGGCTTACCTACCTGGTATGTGATTGGAGTTTTAGTTGCCTTTTCAAATGATTTTGGCAAGGCATTTGGTTTTTCAGAAGAAGTATTGCCCAAAAAATCTACGATGTTTGCCTACGTAGCCATTGCAGTTGCGGATGTGGTGGTTGGCTTAATCAGCCATTGGCTGGGGAGCAGAAAAAAAGTGTTGTTCCTATTTTATGGCCTTACTATGCTATCGATTGGGTTTTATTTCACCCAACAAAACGGAACAGCGGAGGGTATGTATTTGATTTGTGCCGCGATGGGATTTAGTGTTGGCTTTTGGGCCATTTTTGTAACCATGGCCGCAGAGCAATTTGGCACTAATTTAAGAGCAACCGCTGCCACTACCGTTCCTAATATGGTAAGAGGCGCTTTGCCATTGATGTTTCTTTTGTTTAAAACTTTACAGTCCGTAACAGGCAATTATATTACCGCAGGATGGCTAACAGGATTGGTAGTGATGGTCATCAGTTTTACTGCTGCATGGTTCACAGAAGAAACTTTTGGAAAGGATTTAAATTATGTTGAAAAGTAATTTTTTTAAATAGTCCTACTTCTTCTTATTCCAATTTTTTGAATTAAACATTTACAATTAGTACAGGTATTTTTAATTCATGTCGCACCGTATTTACCGTTTCACCATAAATAAAATCCTTCAATCCGGTATGGCCATGCGCCCCAGCAACCAGCATATCGGCATTTAATTCTTTTACAATCCGTACGATCTCTTTTGCCCGGTTTCTGAATCCCAGATGACCTTCTACCAAATAGCCTCGCTGTTGTAATTGGTTTACATAGCCATCCATTCTCTCCTTATCTTTTCTTGTTTCATAATCATCGCTATCCGTGCCTAGCAGCTTGGCTGAAGCACTTTCAACCACATGTACCAACACGTACCGCGTATTTTCTTTCCCCTGACCAATGGCGAATGACAATAACTTCTGGTCCTTTTCGCTAAAATCCAGCGCGATGGCGATGACTTTAAATTCAGGAATATCCAATTGATTGATGAGCTCCAAGTCAGGATGCATTTGAATGGAAGCTGACTTTTGAACGGTCTTAAAAAGTGGGAATAAAAGAATATACAGGAGTAAGGCAAGTGAAACTAAGCCCAGCGATATGAATCCAATTTTAGAATAAATAGCAGCAGTAGACCATGAGCTAGCTACTTCATTTGTCAACATGGATAAATTTAAAAAAACTAAGATGCCTGCAATTGCCCAGGCAGTCATTTTTGTAATGGGAGAAATGACAAAATCCCCCATTGTTTTTTTATCACTTACAAAATGTATCAACGGAATAATGGCAAAGCCCAATTGTAAACTTAATACCACTTGGCTCAATACCAGTAAGGAATTTACTTTTTCCTCCCCATAAATTCCAATGACTAGCAAGGCAGGAATGATAGCTAGTAACCGGGTTAGTAAACGCCTTACCCATGGGTTAATCCGTAAACTTAAATACCCTTCCATAATTATTTGGCCCGCTAATGTGCCTGTGATGGTGCTGCTTTGACCGGCAGCAATTAATGCAATGGCGAAAAGTTTAGGCGCTAAATTGCCTAGGAAATTGGGCAATAGCCGATGAGCCTCTTTGATTTCAGCAACCTGTGAATTACCTGTTTTGAAGAAAACGGTAGCAGCTAAAATCAAGATGGCGGCATTTACCAAAAATGCCAGATTGAGTGCGATGGTGGTATCAATGCGGTTAAATTTTAGTGCCTGCTTGATACCAGCATTGGATCGTTCAATTTTGCGGGTTTGAACTAGTGCGGAGTGCAAGTATAAATTATGTGGCATTACAGTGGCTCCAATGATCCCTATTCCAATGTAAAGTGCTTCATCCGAAAGTGCAGTTGGAATAAAGCCATGGGCAATTTCACCGATAACCGGCCCAGCAAAAATAATTTCTATTAAAAATGAAATGGCTACTACCGCTACTAAGCTAATGATAAAAGCTTCCATTTTTCGCATACCCATTTTTTGTAGGTATAATAAAAGAAAGGTGTCCAAAATGGTAATGGATACCCCCCAAATCAAAGGTAAGCCAGTTAATAACTGTATGCCAATTGCCATGCCTAAAACCTCTGCTAGGTCACATGCTGCTATGGCTACTTCTGCAAGTAAGTACAATGCAAGATTGACATATCTAGGGTATGCTTCTCTGTTTGCCTGTGCAAGATCACGTCCACGTACAATGCCTAGCCTTGCAGAAAGTCCTTGAAGCAATAGTGCCATCAAGTTACTCATTAGGAGGACCCAAATTAAACTATAGCCAAACTTGCTGCCTCCGGCAAGATCCGTAGCCCAGTTGCCCGGATCCATGTAGCCCACACTGATCAAGTAAGCAGGCCCTAAAAAAGAAAGCATTTTCCGCCATCCCCTTTTTTTTCCTGTAGTATCGATGCTCTGGTGTACTTCACTCAGTGAAGTTGTAGGGTGAGATTGATTATTCATGATATACAAAAATATTTTTTGCCACCGGATTACTAATTACACAGACTGCATACTTGCCAACTTTGATCTCTATCGATTCGTCAAAACTAAACCGCTGGTTTATTTTCAATTCCGTCCCTATATTGATGTGATAATGATTGAGCAATTCCAGCATTGCAGGCGACTGGTTAGCTACTGAGCTTACGATAACCTTTTTCTTTTCAATCACATCGGCGATACAGAGTTGGCGAATGACTGGAATTTTGCCATCGCCATCTGGAATTGGGTCGCCATGGGGGTCAGTTTGGGGGTAGTTGAGAAAGCTATCCAACTTTTGAATTAGTTCTTGGTTACTGACGTGTTCAAGTTCTTCGGCAATGGCATGTACTTTGTCCCATTCAAACCCCAGCTTGGCAACTAAAAAATATTCCCATAATCTGTGTCGCCTAACAATGTTGATAGCCACTTTATTGCCCTTGGTAGAAAGCCGAAATCCTTTGTATTTTTCATACTCAAGCAAATTTTTTATTTGCAATTTCTTGAGCATATCTGTTACAGATGCAGGTTTGGTCTGTAATTCATTGGCCAGCGAATTGGTATTGACTAATTCAGATTGCTGCTGAAGGTGGAAAATGTTTTTGATATAATTTTCTTCGGAGACTGAAAACTTCATCTTGACTAAATTAAATTTTAGTCAAATCTAAAAAACAAATTCAATATTTCAAAATCCGCCCTTGCTGTACATGACCCCAATTTACCAAGCTTTCCATTCCTTATGCCATTGGCGGCCGAAAAAAAGGTTGTAGGGCAAAAAAGCACCGCTTGTTCTTATATTACCTTCTTTTTTTCGTTGAGTAGCGATTTTGAACGATGGTAAAGGTTTGGGGGACAAAAAGTATTGTAATAAGACATTTGAATAAAGGACTATTTTAATTACTTTTAATAGTAGGGTAATTTTAATTTTCTTGGCAAAAAGGGATTCCCAGTTGTAAAGTAAGGAGGAATGTTTGTTTTATCAAAATGATTGAATCGATTATTTGAGATTAAGTGGTAATACCCTTATGATAAAAAGGGGAGTCATTTTTTTCCTGAAAATTCGCATTATCTTGCAGCCCATTTCAAATTAATCTGGTGTATGAGTTTTAATAATTTCAAGGTGCCTTATGCTGTAAATGAAAATTACAGTAAACGAATTGCTTACTTTTCGATGGAATTTGCCATTCATCAACCCTTAAAAATATATAGTGGCGGACTTGGATTTCTTTCTGGTTCGCATATGCGAAGTGCCTATGAATTAAAGCAGAATATGGTTGGGATTGGTATTTTATGGAAATTCGGTTATTACGACCAGGCCCGAAATGCAGACCAGACCCTTCAGGTTCAATGGAATGAAAAGATTTACAATTTCTTGGAAGATACTGGCATCAAATTTCAGATTAATATCCATGACAATCCAATTTGGGTAAAAGCATGGTACCTAAATCCTGAGACGTTCAACAGTGCACCCATGTTTTTGTTAAGCACTGATTTGCCTGAAAACGATTACGTGTCACAGACCATTACCCATCGGCTATATGACGGAAATGAAGCCACCAAAGTAGCCCAGTTTATTTTATTGGGAGTAGGAGGTGCCAAGTTAATGGATGAAATAAATTTCAACCCCGAGTTATATCATTTAAATGAAGCGCATGGTATTAGTGCAGCTTTTTATCTGCATCGAAAATTTGGCAGTGTAGAAGAAGTTAAAAAACGCTTAGTGTTTACTACCCATACTCCCGAAGAAGCGGGAAATGAAAAACATGATATTTTCTTATGCCAAAAAATGAGTTATTTCTGCGGTATGCACATCGATGATGTGCGAAAAATTACCGGCATGGAAGACGATCTATTTAACCATTCCTTGGCGGCTTTGCGCTTTGCCAAACTCGCCAATGGAGTTTCTAAACTGCATGCCGAGGTGAGTCGGAAAATGTGGAATAAGTATACCGGTATTTGTGAGATCAAAGCCATTACCAATGCTCAAAATTGGCGGTACTGGGCAGACAAGCAGTTGTATAAGGCCAAAGTGGATGGCAATGATGTTTGGTTTGATGACCGTAAAAGATTTTTAAAGAAAAGAGCATTGGATTTGGTTGCAGACCAAACTGGTAAATTGCTGAGTCCAGATGTATTGACCATTGTATGGGCCCGTCGGTTTGCAGGTTACAAGCGCGGCGAATTACTAACTAGAGACCATAAACGCTTTGAGGCTTTACTTAATAATACCAAATACCCCGTACAAATCATATGGGCTGGAAAGCCCTATCCGCTTGATTATCCGGCTATCAATGACTTTAATCACCTAGTACATATCAGTAAGCGCTACAAGAATGTAGCCGTATGTATTGGATATGAACTTTCTTTGAGTAAGCGGCTAAAACAAGCATCAGACATCTGGCTCAACAATCCTAGGGTGCCAAGAGAAGCAAGCGGAACGAGTGGTATGTCAGCTGCCATGAACGGCGCTGTTAATCTAAGTACCAATGATGGATGGATTTGCGAATTTATCAATAATGGTAACAATGGTTTTGTAGTGCCATCAATCGATTATGAAAATACCCATGTAAATGAGCAAGATGAATATGACCTAAACCAATTGTATGAAATTCTTGAAAATCAAATCCTGCCATTGTACTATGACAATAAGGATACCTGGAGAGATATTGTAAAAAATGGCATGAATGATGTACAAGTTCAATTTGAAAGTAATCGGATGGCGGATGAATACTACCAGATTTTGTATAAGTAGTGAACTTTGGCATTACGGAAAGAATGATTTTTTACCACCAACTTCCTGTTTCAAATAATAACAAAAAAGGCGCTGTTTCTAACAGTGCCTTTTTTGTTGAAGATATCAGTTGCCATCAAATCTTTTTCACTGAAGTGGTAGTGGTGATTTTTGAAGTCATCGGAATGCTTTGACCCATTAATTCAGCAGTTCCGGTTCCATCCAGTACTGTTTTCCGTTGTTGTAATAATCCGGTGGTCATTTCTACTATTCCTTCCCCTGACAGGATTGATTCCATTTTTACATTGATTTCCATTCCTTGTTGATTCATTTTTTTGCTGATCATCTGTTTGCCGGTTAATTGGATGGTAGCATTATTTCCGTTGATGGATTTCAAATTGTAGTAATTATACATTTTAAAATCTCCGCTTACGGTAGAGTCGGACCAGCTATCACCCAATTTTTTCCCTGTAGGGATAATTTCAAATGCACTGCCGGCCCCGTTGCTTTCATCTACCAATCCCCCAGTCATATTATTGACGATATCCATTAATTGACCGCCCGCTGAAGAAGGGGCCGAATTTTTGCCTACATTAATAACCTGCGCCTTTTCATTCAATTCTACTTCTTTGGTTACATTCAGTTGATCCTTCATTAATTTCCCCGTTTCACTCTCCAAATCCTCTTTTTTGTCAGAGTCAAATGTCATTTCCTGTCCCATAGCGCTACCATTGGTTGATAATTTTGTGAGTGTGGAGGCAACTAGATAGGAGTGAGGCATTTTGTCTTTCACCTCTACTTGGTGAATCATTTTGGCATCAATGGTAATTTCAATCACCTGACCCATCATTTCCTGACTTATAACTGACTGGGTTTCGTTGTTAATCTGTATTTTTTGGCCCTTGGATAGCAGTAATTTTCCAGTGAAATTTTGAGCATTGCTAAAAATGGGGATTAAAAAAAAGGATAAATAGCATAATCCAATGTGGCGATGGAATTTCATAGATAAATTTAATAAGTTGGGCAAATGTAAAATAATCCGGCTTAACCGGCAAAGGTTAGCTGGTGACTTTAACAAATTACGCACAAAAAAAGGGCTGCTAAATAATTAGCAGCCCAATACCTTGTATTAAAAAAGATCAATAGTTAATTAGATCAGTTTAACGTTAACGGCATTCATACCTTTTTTACCTTCTTGCAGGTCAAATTCTACACGGTCTCCTTCCTTAATGTCATTGATTAATCCGCTAACATGTACGAAAGTTTCTTTGTTTGAATCATCATGCTTGATAAATCCGAATCCTTTTTCAGAATTGAAAAACTTAACGGTGCCTAGTGTTTTGTCCATTTTAAAATTGTATTGTATTAATTTAAGGGACAAATATATGGATTATTTTAAAAAAGAACCAAATATTTATTTTTCTTCCGAAATTCGACTGCCCCATGTCTTTTTTGGCTATTTGTAAAAAAAAGGCAAAAAGGTTATATAAAAGCCTCTTTTTAACCTGTTTTTATTGAACAAAATGGTTACCGGATCTTAAAATAGTCTACCATTTCTGAGTAGGCGGCATCGCCTCCGGCAATATCTTTGATAATGGAGCCCTTTTCCATCAGTAAAATGCGGCTGCTAACTTCAGATACATGATTGATATCGTGACTAGAGACGATGATGCACATTTTATAGTCAGTAGCCATCGATTTGATCATATCTACCAATCTTAACTGCGAGGAGGGGTCAAGATTGGCAAATGGCTCATCTAATATTAACAACTCTGGGCGGCCCAATAAAGCTGCTATGATGCCAATTTTAAATTGGTTTCCCTTTGAAAAATCCCGAATGTACTTCCCTTTGTTGATAATCGCCCCATCAAAAAAAACATGGTAAGTTGCAATAAAGTCATCTACATCTGCCTTGGATAGTTGATTGAGTTTACCCACAAAGTAAAAAAACTCCTCCGGGGTCAAATAATCAATTAAAAACCCTTCATCAATATAGGCAGCCGTATAGGATTTCCAGCCTTCTGTTTCGGTGATGGAATTTCCTTTTGATAAAATTTCTCCTTCATTGCGCCTGATAAGGTCGAGCAATAAGCGGAAAAAAGTTGTTTTACCTGCCCCATTATTACCTACCAGGCCAATGACTTCTCCTGGATAGAGTTCTAAATGGTCAATTTTTACCGCATCTACCCCTTGGTAGGTTTTCCTTAAGTTGGTTATTTGTATCATTTAAATGCTAGTTGCTGATTAAGTAAATAAAAAAAACATTGCTACCGTTCTCTAAACCCTTCCAGTATTTTGTGTTTGCGAAAGTTGAATTGTTTCACCAACCAATTGATGATTGCTTCGTGAAAAACTAATCCAATAATGCCGGGAAGGCTGACTACTATGATTGCATACCAGAACCCTGCAAATCGGTTGAGTAAAAAAAACAATAGTGCTGGGCCAAAAGTGATAGCTAGCGACTGAAGCCATTGCATTGCCCCAATTCCTTGAAAATTCATGCTGGCAGATTTTCTCAGGTCAATGTATTTGTAATTATAGGTGGATACATAAATGGTTACGAAGGAATTTACCCCTACACTATATAAATACGCAGCCAACTGTATAGGGACTATACGCCAACTCAGTAATCCATAAAAACTGGCTATCAAAAACTGAAGGGTGCAAACTGTTAAAAATAGCGAAAATTTG
>CANJAW010000092.1:0-8711 GCA_947472215.1 Chitinophagaceae bacterium | reverse complement strand
TAACCGTTAGTGATTCTATCATATCAGCTGCATACAACCCTCATTATTTCAATTCCAATACTGCTTCTAGAGGTTTAATTGACCTTTCCTATACCTACCAGTATGTCAATGTAAACAATGCCGCCTATGCATTAAAAGGAGTTACTAGTTATCTTACCCTTTCGAAAAGGGGCTTTGGGTTTACAGGTGGTACCAACCTCTTTTTTATTGAAGGCGCTTATAATAAATTTTGGGCACATGCACATAATTGGTATACTAGTTTGCAAGTGATGGGAAATGTAAAAGTGCCATTTGAACAGCCTTATATTAATCAAAAAGCAATCGGGTATGCAAATGCCAATTTAAGGGGGCTGGAGTACTACGTAATTGATGGGGTTGCTTTTGGGATTTTTAAGTCTACCCTAAAAAAGAAACTTTTGTCATTTTCAATTCCAATGCCCTTTACATCAAGCATACTACCCGCACTTCCCTTTTCTATTTTTGCCAAAACTTATGTAGATGCCGGTTACTCCTACAATAAAAAGAAGTTCGATACCAATCTGAATAACCGTTTGCTATATACCGGGGGATTTGGAATTGATATTCTAACTTTATATGATATTAGTTTGAAAATCGAGTACAGTTTCAATCAATTAGGGCAGCACTCATTATTTTTTGAAAGTCGCTAGCTCGCTTTTTTTTTGCCGCAGATACATCCTCCGGATAGTTTACCTATATTTAACCTCCGAAAAACTGCGGATTGCAGGGCGATGAGTTTTTAATTACCCATTGTTTTTTTGCAAAAATTCAGTGAAAAGGTACATTTTACTGTAAGTGCCCATATTGGTCATCCTCCCCCAATGGATAGGCTTGACCCCATAACCATAAAATGATGAAATGAAAATAGCCATCTATAGCCGTGGTATCGAAAATGACCAGCACAAGGACATGGTAATATTGCTAGAAGAGCTGAAAACCCACCAGGTAGAACCGGTTTTTTTTCAGGACTTTTTCAACCAGTTTTATTCTGCTGTAGACATGACGGATAAATACTCCACTTTTAACGCCGCCGAAGACCTCGATGATTCAATTGATTGTGTAATCAGTTTGGGCGGAGATGGCACTTTACTTGATACGGTAACATTTGTGCAGGATAAAGGAATCCCCGTTTTAGGAATCAATTATGGCCGGCTAGGATTTCTAGCCAACATTGGCAAGGAAGATATCCGTATCGCAATAAAAGCCCTGGCAGAAAGAACCTATGTAACCGATAACCGCACTTTAATTCATTTGGATGCCGATATCCCCATTTTTGATAAAGTACCCTACGGATTAAATGAGTTTAGCATTCAAAAAAAAGACTCCTCCTCCATGATAAAAATTCACACCTACCTCAATGGAGAGTTTTTAAATACTTATTGGGCAGATGGACTAATTGTAGCTACACCTACAGGCTCCACGGGATATTCATTGAGTTGCAACGGCCCAATAGTATTTCCGGATAGTGGTAGTTTTGTAATCACTCCCGTAGCACCACATAATTTAAACATTCGTCCTATTGTAGTCCCCGATGACAACATTATTTCCTTTGAAGTGGAGGGCAGAACAGATTCATTTATTTGCACATTGGATAGTCGGAGGGTAGTAGTGCCCAAGGAGGCGCAGCTAGCAGTTAAAAAAGAAAAATTTGGAATTAACTTAATTCGGTTGAATGAAAACAATTTTCTTCAAACCCTACGCAATAAGCTTTCTTGGGGGTTTGACAAACGTAATCCCTAACCCATTATTTTTGGGTAGTTGTTAAATAAATTACAAAAAGACATTCTTTAATAAGAAGCTGACGGTTAATTCGTTTTAAAAAAACAAAATGGTTACTTTTCAATTATGAAAAATTTCATCCTGGCAGTTTTCATTTTACCGTCACTATTTTTAAATGTATCTGCCCAGGATGCCTATGAACAATTAGGGGAGTTTGGACTTACGGTGGGCGCAGCCCATTATTTTGGAGATCTGAATACCCGGGGGAAAATCAACCGACCAAAACCTACTCTAGGCATTTTTTATAAAAAACAATTTAACAATTACCTAGGTTTGAGGGTAAGTGCCCACTATGCTCAGTTGGGATATAGTGATGTTTATAGTGATGCGGACTTTCAAAAAAGAAGAAACCTAAGTTTCAATACGGATATTTTTGAATTGGCAGTTCAAGGGGATTTTAACTTTTTCAAGTTTATGCCTGGCGACCCCAATTATACCTTTACTCCCTTTGTTGCTTTAGGTGTAGGCGCATTTAGTTTTAACCCCTATTCCTATCTTAATGGTAAACAGGCATATCTAAGACCATTAGGTACCGAAGGCCAAAACATAAATTATACAGATCCTTCAACTGGTAAAATCAGGAGCCCCTATAGCAGTTTTGCTATCTGCTTCCCCATTGGGGCCGGTATCAAATACAATATTTCCAATAATGTAAACCTTTCTTTTCAAATAACCCACCGACTAACCCTTACCGATTACCTAGATGATGTAAGTACTACTTATGTTGGAATTGACAAATTCCCCGTGCTCAACGGACAAACCTCCTTAGCAGGCATTTTACAGGACAGAAGTTACGAAACAGGTACTGCTATTGGAGTAGAAGGGAGGCAACGTGGATTAAGCAAGCAAAAAGACCAGTATATTATCGCAGAAATAGGCATTTCATTTAGCATTAGTACGTATAAATGCCCTAGCACAAAATGAGGCCAATTTTTAATCGTTGCCTGTAACACTTACTTTACAGCAACGAGTTCAAAAAACTGTTAACATTTCCTCAAAACGCTTATTCCAACTAATTTTTATTACTTTTGCCCCCCTTAGTCAGGTCCATCCTGACTAATAACATTTCTGTGAATATGAGTTTAAAGGATAGTATTAATAAACAAAAGCTACCCCGTCACATCGCCATCATAATGGATGGTAATGGCAGATGGGCTAAGGATAAGGGTGAAGACCGCCTTTTTGGGCATCTTCACGGGGTAGAAAGTGTTCGTACTATAGTGGAAGGATGTGCCGAATTAGGAATAGAATACCTGACACTGTATGCTTTTAGTACTGAAAATTGGGACCGCCCAGCCGATGAAGTCAGTGGATTAATGGAATTATTGATTGACACGATTCGAAATGAAGTGCCCACATTGAACAAAAACAACATTCGGCTTCATGTAATCGGTGACATGAGTATGTTGCCGACTGCAGCCAGCAATGAACTCGGAGAGGCCCTAAAAGAAACGCAAGCAAATACAGGTATGAATCTGGTGATGGCTTTGAGCTATAGTAGCCGCTGGGAAATCCTGAACGCTGTAAAGCAAATCGCTTTGGAGGTTTCAGCTGGTCGACTAGACTGTGAAACGCTATCTCAGCAAACATTTCAACAATATTTGTCAACCAGCAAATTTCCAGATCCCGAATTAATGATTAGAACCAGTGGTGAATTCAGGATTAGTAATTTTTTGTTATACCAACTTGCCTATGCCGAGTTGTATTTTACTGCTACTTTATGGCCAGATTTTAGAAAAGAAAACTTATATGAAGCCATTGTAGATTTTCAAAATAGAGAAAGAAGGTTTGGAAAGATTTCAGCCCAATTAGACAATTTTCAAGAAGCACCAAAAACAACTACTCTTTAGCCACTTAAAAGGCAAAAAACCTGACAGCAGCTAATATCATGGGCCTTTCAGCCCCCTTTATTGAGTCAAAAAGGTTTAAAGTAGTATGGTTTAACAAATAGTTTTCAATATTGCAAGTATATTGCCCATCGTAAAAAAAAAATTGATGCCGAGGAATTACCAGAATTATTTATTGATTATTGTCGCAGTTTTGAGTACCCAGTGGGCGTTTGCACAAAATGACACCCTACCAGCCGTATCCATTGACCCTAAATTATTGGAAATTTTTGATACAAAAACTCCCCAACAGTACAATTTAGCTGGCATAACCGTAACTGGTGCCAAAGCATTTGACCAAAATTTAATCATTTCAATTTCCGGATTGGCAATTGGTGATAAAATTACCATACCAGGAACCGATGCTTTCAGTAAGGCCATCAATAAATTATGGAAACAGAACCTAGTGGTGGATGTAGAGGTTTTTTTAACCAAATTAGAAGGTAAAGACCTTTATATCGAGATGGCAATTACAGAGCGGCCTAGGTTATCAGATTTCAAATTTATCGGAATCAAAAAAGGTGAAAAAGACGACTTGGAAACAAAAGTGGGGTTATCGAAAGATAGGGTAGTGACAGATAATATGAAATTAAGTGCCATTGATGTTATTCAAAAATTCTTCGCCGATAAAGGATTCCGCAATGTGAAAGTAGAAGTGAAGGAACGTCCCTCTCCATCAATGGTAAATGCCGTTACCCTCGTTTTTAATATCACCAAGGGCAACAAGGTAAAAGTGAATACCATCAATTTTGCCGACAATGAAAGCCTTAGTGATGGGAAGTTGAAAAAACACATGAAAGGGACCAAAGAGTTGTCAAGAATGACGCTTTACCCTCCAGCAGAATTTAGCCCTTACGGAGACAGTGTCATTCGGCCTAGCTTTAAAGAGTATATGAGGGATATGAACTATCTATCCATTACCAAAACAAAAGAATTTATTGATCCCTATTTTCGATTTAAATTATTCACCTCTTCTAAATTTAATCCAAAAAAATACGAGGAAGATAAGGTAAGTGTATTGGATTATTATAACTCTCAGGGCTTTAGAGATGCTGTAATTGTAGCAGATACCGCTATTAACAATGCTAAAGGCAATATTGACCTGCATTTAAAAATGAATGAAGGGAAAAAGTATTTTTTCGGCAATATTATCTGGAGAGGTCAAACAAAATATACAGACTCTATTTTAAATGTGCTGTTAGGAATCAAGAAAGGCGATATTTATAATTTAGAGGTGCTAAATAAACGCTTAGGCAAAACCCCTTCTTCTGAAGGTGGGGATGTACAAAGCCTGTACATGGATGACGGGTATCTTTTCTTTAGAGTGGACCCAGTAGAGACCGCTGTTTACAAGGATACCATTGATTTTGAAATTCGGATGCAGGAAGGCCCGCAGGCGACCATTGGTAAAATAGAAATAAGTGGCAATGAAAAAACAAAAGACTATGTAGTGCGCAGGGAGTTAAGAACCATTCCCGGTGAGAAATTTAGTCGTGCCGATTTAATTCGTACACAAAGAGAACTTGGACAATTGGGCTTTTTTAACCCAGAAAAAACAAACCCCAATGTGGTGCCTAATTCTGAAGATGGAACAGTTGACATAACCTGGCAGGTGGAGGAAAAGTCAAATGACCAGCTTGAATTATCGGCCGGTTTTGGTGGAGGTATTGGATTGACTGGTACCTTGGGTATTACTTTTAATAACTTTTCTATTAACAATATTTTCAACAAAAACACTTGGGATCCTTTACCCTCTGGAAGTGGACAAAAATTGAGTGCTAGGATACAATCCAATGGCAGGGCGTATAGAACCTATAATTTTTCCTTTACAGAACCATGGTTAGGAGGTAAAAAAAGAAACTCTTTTTCAGTTAGTCTCTACAATACCAAGCAGTCCAATGCATTTAATATGTATGGCCAATACTGCAGAACTTGTGGCGATACTTCGTATATAAAAATTATTGGACTGGGTGTTTCACTGGGTAAACAATTAAAATGGCCAGATGACTACTTCTCAATGATTTATTCTTTCAACATCCAGCAGTACAAATTAAAGAATTATGCCAATATTTTTAAGGGCATCAGTACCGGGGTTTCAACCAACATTAGTTTAAAACTAGCCATTGCGAGAAATTCAACCCAAGGAAATCCCGTTTTCCCAACTGGTGGATCCAACTTTTTGCTGAGTGGCCAGTTTACGCTACCCTACTCTGCGCTTGGAATTACTAAGCCTGGAGAAAACCCCTATAAATTTCCTGAATTTCACAAATGGCGATTTAATGGGGACTTCTATGTTCCCATCGGACTAGCACGTGGGACGGAAAAAAATAAGCAATTCATTATTAAGGCTTCCGCCAAGTATGGATTTATTGGCCGCTACAACAAAGACCTAGCAGTTTCTCCATTCGAAAGATTTCAGGTGGGAGATGCGGGCCTAAATAATAACTTTGCCCTATTGGGATATGATATTATTGCGCATAGAGGTTACCCGATTTATTCCAACAGTAACCCTAAGATAAATCCTGATAATGGCAGTCCAACTGAATTTTTTACCATCTTCAATAAATACACGCTAGAGCTAAGGTATCCGTTCAGCACCAACCCAAGTAGCACCATCTACGGATTGGCATTTTTTGAAGCAGCCAATGGTTGGTATAAATTCAAAGATTACAATCCTTTCAAATTACGCCGTTCAGCAGGTATTGGTATGCGCTTCTTTTTACCTATGTTTGGACTACTTGGATTTGACTATGGCTTAGGATTTGATAAAATAAAAGCAGGCGAGCCTATGAAAAGTGCCTTTAAATTTACCTTTATGCTGGGCCAAGAGCCTGAATAACGATTGATTGATTCGTAAAAAACAGTAAAATGCATAAAAATTTATTTATTGTAACCTTCTTTTTGCTCGCATTGGCAACCGCCGATGCACAGCGATACGCAGTAATCGACTCCAAATATATTCTTGAAAAGTTAGGGAATTATAAGGAAGCTCAAGTCAAGTTGGACCAGTTTAGCAGCCAGTGGCAGCAGGAGATTGAAAAAAAACAGGCGGAATTGGACAAGATGTACAAAGACTATGATGCTGAACAGGTTATGCTAAGCGACGAACTAAAAAAGAAACGAGAAGATGAGCTTTACAACCGCGAAAAAGAAGTACGAGATCTTCAAAAAAAACACTTTGGTTTTGAAGGGGATTTGTTCAAAAAAAGACTGGAACTTATAAAACCTATTCAGGATAAAGTGTATGTAGCCATCCAAAAACTAGCGATTGAACGGTCCTATGATTTTATTTTGGACAAAAGTGAAGGAATTACCGTTATATTTGCCGACCCAAAACTTGATAAAAGTGATGAGGTATTGAAGTTTTTAAGTGTTAAATAATTCACAATCAAAGATTCACATGCAGCTAATGCATTACTAAAACAAACTATAAACAAATAAACAATCAAAAGAACAATGAAAAATCTAATCGTAGCACTTGTATTTGGTATTTCAATTTTTGGATTAACCGGTACTGCAATTTCACAAGCACCCACTCAAACTCAAAAAATCGGCTACATCAGCTTTGACGAATTAATCGGATCAATGCCAGAAGCAGAGAAAGCCAGTACAGAGTTACAAGAGTACCAAGGTGCCCTTCAACAACAAGGCGCTTCTTATTATAAAGAACTCAATGAATTGGATAGCCTTTTCGCCAAAGATTCTGCTACTATGAATAAAGCAACCAAAGAGCTGAAAAGAAATGATATGATTGCTTTATACCAAAAAGTACAGGGATGGCAACAAACCATGCAACAGATGTTAGAAGAGAAAAAATCTGCATTGCTAGGTCCAATTCAAAAGAAAGCGATTGAGAACGTTAAGCTAGTGGCTAAAGAAGCCGGCTATGCTTATATCCTTGAAGCTGGAAGTCTTTTAGTAAGCCCCCCAACTGATGATATTTTGCCATTGGTAAAAAAGAAATTGGGAATTAAAGACCCTGCTGCTAAACCTGGACCTACTGTTAAACCAGCTGCTGGAAAATAAATTAATACACTTTTATACTTTTTTACAAAAGCCATTGCTATAAACGCGATGGCTTTTGTATTTTTGAGCTATGAGCAATGGACCCATTGGCGTATTTGATAGTGGATATGGTGGCCTCACCATATTAAAGGAAATTACCAAAAAGCTTCCGCAATATGATTATATCTATCTGGGGGATAATGCCCGTGCGCCTTACGGACCACGGAGCTTCGAAACGGTTTACCAATACACGCTTCAATGTGTAGAATGGTTTTTTTCAATGGGTTGCCCATTGGTAATCCTTGCCTGTAATACGGCTTCTGCAAAGGCGCTGCGTACCATTCAGCAAAATGACCTGCCGTTGATGGGCGCGGGCAAAAGGGTACTGGGCGTAATAAGGCCTACTACAGAAGTTATTGGCAATTACACTAAGACCAATCAGGTGGGCATATTGGGAACGCAGGGTACTGTCCAATCCAACTCTTACCCCATAGAAATTGCAAAATTCTTTCCCGAAGTAGCCGTATTCCAGCAAGACTGCCCCATGTGGGTACCGCTGATAGAAAACAATGAACACCTTTCGCCGGGAGCGGATTATTTTATCAAAAAAAATATTCAACAACTGCTAGAACAGTCCCCTAGCATTGATACTATTTTATTGGCCTGCACCCACTATCCCCTTTTACTTGAAAAACTTCAACAATATGTTCCACCAGGAACCACCCTTTTGTCGCAGGGGGAAATTGTTGCCGATAGTTTGGAAGAATACTTGAAAAACCATCCAATACTTACAGAAAATTGCACTCAAAAGGGTCGGGTTAGCTTTTATACTACCGATTCTACGGAGGATTTTGACCAGCACGGAGCTGTTTTTTATGGAAAACCTGTTATCTCCACCCATTTGGAACTTTAATTTGTATTCAGATTCCTTAATTCATAATTTTTTATTACCTTCGCCGTCCTTTCACAAGCAGCAGGGATGGTGCCCTGATGAATGTAGATTAAAATGCTTTAGTAAATAAT
>CANJAW010000091.1:0-8712 GCA_947472215.1 Chitinophagaceae bacterium | reverse complement strand
GACTTGTTGGATATTGCATTTTTAAATAACCCAAATAAAGGGGCAAGTGCATCGCTACTAAAATCAAGCAGTACGGTATTCATTAGTCGCTCACTAGATGGATCCGCCTTAATGGCCAGTATTTCTGCATAATGTTTCCGCTGTTCAATTTCTTTTTTGTTGTTTTCAACCAAAATGATAGAAGCGATGGATATAGAAAAGAGAAACAACCAAAAAATAAATCTCGAGGAGATAATTGCTGATGCCAGCAAGAACAGGTATTTATTGTTGAGCAACAATAGGTAGATCAATAACCATAGCAACAGGCATAATTCAAATAGCACGGCAGGGTAACTTAGCCGAAGCGTTAATACCAACAGCCCTTCAATAGATATAATCAATAATCGCACCAAGATATTCTTCGGCAGCAAAGGTTGAAGCAGATAGATGACAATTTGTGTTGTCAAAAAATACCCTATGGCTATACATCCAAAAACAACAAATCCAATCACACTGTACACCGAAAGGGTATAGAAATTGACTACATCAAAAGATATATTTGAATCCGCCACCATCGACCTGAAAATATGGCCGCAGACAAAGGTGCTGAATATCAAAAAGCCTGCTCCTAAAAGTACTGTCCCCCACTTAACAATGTTGGACGGCACCAGCAGAACCACCTTTTTTTCCTGAATATAAAAGCGAGTAAAAAGAACCACCCATAAAAACAAAATCGAATTAATCAGTAAATCGCCCAGTGACCGGGATATACTATTTGAACCATAGATCGCTGGATCGAATAATTCAAACTGGCGAAAATTTACAGGAATGGGGAAATAATAACTGGCTATCCGTAAGCCGATCACCAGCAATATCAAAAATGAAACACCCTTGTAAAAGTTTTTTTGTACAATATAACCAGCAATCAATTGTATAAAAAACAATATAAAGACTACCGCAATCATTCGTAAAATAAAAGCCAATAGATTATTATGAACGATGCTGGCAGCCGATTTGGGAACCAAAGAAAAAAGGAATTTCCCCTCCGCTGAATAAACCAAGTGTGTCAGTTGTTTATCAGCAATCGAATATGACTTCTCAATATTTTTACCGGTTACAAAGCTATTGGTAAGGTAGTCATTGGTAATGGCATAATTCCATTTAATAGGTATTAATGCTACAAGGGTAAGGTCTTTATAATTGCTTTTTTGCCAAACATAATAACCATTCGACAATTGAATAAACCCTGTTTTCTGACGCATAATCGAAATCGACCCCATCGGGTCAACTACCTGTGTAGACCAAAAAAGCAGATTAAAATGATCCCAGTAATTTTTCTTTTGATATACAAATAGAAAATATTCTTTGCTGGCAAGCCGTTGAAGCACCCCCTCATCATAGTGCTGACTGGCAAGTCGATCCAAAAGAAACGTATCGGAGGCGATGGTGTCAAAATCATTTTGCTGCCCCGCAATAAAGCTACTTAGGTTTTTGGCAACCGTTTTGGGCGAAGCATTTCCTGTAAGGTAATTATCAATGATAAAAGAGATCGTTACCAACCAGGCAGCAGTTACCAATAGGTAACTATTTCTTATAAAAAACTGCTTGAAGGAACTATAGTTTTGCAAAATAAAATTATATTAACTGCTCATGCAGCATGAAAATTATTCTGTTGGCATTACAAAAAATGACTATTAGCTCGCCTAATTTAAAAAGTCTTAGGATCGCTTTATTTGATTCCAGATATCGTCCATTTCTGCTAAACTCATATCATGCAACTCTTTTCCAGATAAAGAAGCGGCGGCTTCCATTTTGGTAAATCGGTCAATAAATTTTTTATTGGTCCGCTCCAAGGCATTTTCAGCATCTATCTGCAAAAACCTTGCATAATTTATCAGGGAGAAGAAAACATCGCCCAATTCATCTTCCATATTGTCTTTATTACCCGAAGCGATTGCTTCAAACAACTCGGCTTTTTCTTCTTCTACCTTATCCCATACCTGTTCCTTGTTTTCCCATTCAAACCCCACCTGTTTGGCCTTCTCCTGTAATCGCATTGCCTTTATGGTGGCTGGAAGTGCCTTGGGCACCCCGCCTAAAACAGATTTCTTACCTTCCTTTATTTTTAATTTTTCCCAATTTCGTTTTACATCCTCTTCACCAGTAACTACTACATCACTATAAATATGCGGATGTCGGAAAATAAGCTTTTCACAAACCCCATTAATCACTTCGTCTAGGGTAAACTGATTTTGCTCGGCACCTATTTTAGCATAAAAAACGATGTGTAATAAAATATCACCTAGTTCCTCCTTAATGCCTTTCCAGTCACCATCCGTTATAGCATCTGTTAACTCGTAGGTTTCCTCAATGGTTAACTGCCGCAGCGTCTGAATCGTTTGCACCTTATCCCAGGGACATTTTTCCCTCAGCTCATCCATAATCTTTACCAACCTTGAAAATGCAGTTTCAGTAGTGGATTCCATATTTAGTAAAATTTCACTAAAAATAATAAAGAAAACCCGCAACCATCATTTTGATAGCAATTATGCGCAAGAATAGCCCTAAAAACGGTTCCAAGGCATACATTTACCTCAAAGTACGATTTCTAAAAAAACCATACAATCAAAATATTTTCCCCATACGCCCGTGCTTTTGAATTATTACAACCTACTACCTTAATTTTACAATTCAAAATAACCCTATGGGAAAATATTTTTTATTACAACTGGTGTTACTAACTGCATTTTCAACTGCTGGAATGACGCAATATCATTACCTGGATATTGTAAGCAACCTTCAGCTGTCTTCGGAGATGAAGCAATTGCAGGAGCAAAAAATAAGAAAAATTCTTGTACACAGTTTTGAGGGTAATGGAGAACCTAGTGCTGGTTTCTTTTGTGAAAGAAAAATTAACAAAGATTTTCGAAAAATTGAGACCTATTCCAAATCAAATAGTACAGGAAAATCGATCCTTACTTCACAGTTCAATTCGCAAGGGCAATTAATCGCTTCCTATGATAGCTCCTCGCTGTCTAGCACGTCCTCTTCCTACCAATACGACACCAAAGGACATCTTACAAAAGTTGTTATCAATACCAACTCTATGGACGATGATTTTTCCGCCAAAATAATGGAGGAACACCAGTATATTTATGATCCAAAAGGGCATCCTACAAAAATGTTGCGCATTCGAAACCAATCTGATACGGCTAAGATAATTTTCACAATTGATGATAAGGGAAATGTGATTGACGAAAATGATTTGGGGAAAAATGGCAAACACTACTACTATTACTACGACACCAAAAATAGACTGACCGATATTGTAAAATATGATGCCGTAAGAGCTAAACTGCTTCCTGATTTTTTATTTGAATACAATAGTGCTGGACAGGTAACCCAAATGATTACTATTGAAGAAGGTGTTTCCAATAATTATTTCACCTGGAAAAAAACATACAATGATGGCCTTCGGATTATTGAAAAATGCTTTTCCAAGGAAAAAGAACTGCTGGGTTACTTTGAATTTGAATACAATTAACCGAGCAGGCCCTTTGAAAAAAAGTTGCCAATTACAAGCATTTATTAGCGACAAAAACTAACCAGTAAGAGGTATGGTTTCATAAATCCCCCTGCCCTATTTGATTCTTTTTGCCTCTGTTTCCAACCCTGTTTTTCTATCCCTTGCGTTTTTAATTTCCTTGCTTCCAAAATGCCAGCTAGCACTAATACGCAAAGTTCTACTTTCCCATGCTCCACTACCCCGGATGTAAGCACCCCCAAAATCGGAAATGGCTGTCCAAGGATTGGTTTTAAAAATATCCGTTACGGCAATTTTAACCGATGCCTTCTTCTGTAAAATTGTTTTTTGAAAACCAAGGTCAAGGCCTCCTTGAGACTTTGTTTTCCAGGTGACACCCCAAACACTGGGGCCGTTAAACGCTCCGCTTAATTCGGCAGTATAGCCTTTTCCCAACGTGAAACTTTGCTGTAAATACGCCCCAAAAGATTGGACCCGCCTATTGACTTCATTAACGCCAATCATACCTTTAATCAACTGGCTATTGTACCAAATATTCACGTATCCATTCCACCACTTTTTAATTGGCAAAGTAGATCCAATACTACCACTCAGTATTTGCTGGGTAGCCAAGTTTTGCTCCTGTACAAATGTGGCATTACCAATGGTATCGGTAACCTGGGTAGCATAATCCTTTACGTAGCTATACCCTGCGGTTGTATTAATAAATCCCAAATAAGTATGGGTCAACTCAATCGTATTGGTATACTGTGGCCTTAGGAAGGCATTCCCCTTTGAATAGGTGAGCTCATCAAGCTTTACCTCAAAGGGGTTTAGATCCTGGTAAGTAGGCCGGTCAATCCTTTTGCTAAACGTTACATTGAAAGCATTCTTTTTATCAACATTCCAAGTCACTGCTCCACTAGGAAATAGGTTCGTATAGCTTCTTTCAACTCGATTGTCATTTTGCAGCACAGCATCTGCCCTTGTCAAAATGCCTTTACTACCCGTTTGCTCAGCCCTCAGTCCAGCCTGCAGACTCCATTTTTCGGAAAACATTTGCTGGTAATTCAAATAAGCCGCCTGGATATTTTCTTTGTAAATAAATCCATTGCTTCTAGCTGCTATTTTGATGGGTACCCCATTGATGTCATCATTAAAAAACTCAAACGTATTGCTAGTGTTTACAAAAGATGTTTTTACGCCATACCCTAACTTCCCTTTTCCCAACTTCTGTTCTACATCCATTTTGGCTGTATAGATATCTATGTTCACCGGCGCGTTATTATGGTTAATGACGCTGTAGATCAAATTATTATTGCTGCCATAATAATAATTAGGCTGGTAACTGTTGGCAGCGGCCCGGAACAACCCATAATCCGCATCAATATTTATTTCGCGACCACTAGTGTCTACATATCTATAATTGAGGTTGAATTTGGCATTGGTCCTTTCGGCCGCCGACTCATTGGAGGCTACTAGGCGCTTGACAAACTGGTGATTGCTCTGCAAATAGATAGGAGTAGAACTGGAACTATTGCCTGCTGTTTGGTTATTATTGGCAGAAACCATTATGCCAACTGTTTGCTGGGCATTGAAAAAAAAGTCTGCCCCGGCTTTAATATTTATACTTTTCTTGGCATTCAAACTAATATTACGCTGATCATAGACCGTATCCCTTTGCAAACGATATAGCTGCATGGTATTCTGGTAATCACCCATGTTTGCACCCAAATTACTGAATAAATTAACTTTCTTGTTACGATAATTCAGCCCTATCGATCCATTTGCCTTGGGGGTAACGGCTTGAACTATTCCGAGGTCGGCATTGCCATTGGTTCCAAATTTCTTACTTTTTTTGAGCCGAATATTGACAATGCCCGCATTGCCACTCGCATCAAATTTTGCACCTGGATTGCTAATCATTTCAATCGCCTCAATATCACTACTGGTAATGCTTCTTAGATATGCCGCGAGCTCCCTGTTATCAAGCTGCATCATTTTGCCATCAACATAAATACGTACACCCCCTTTACCTTTCATGCTGATGTTTTCGTTGTTATCCACCTGCACGCCAGGGCTTTTTTGCAGCAATTCCAACGCATTGCTACCAGTAGCGTTGATACTCGACTCCACATTGAACACCGTTTTGTCTGCCGTTACCTCAATCATAGGCTTTTTCGAGGTGATGGTAACCTCCTGTAATTTTGAAACAATGGGCAAAAGAAATATCGGCTTTACCCCAACGAACTGTCCGACTTCAACGGAAAAAATAGTCGAGAAGCCTTTTTCGAAACCGACCACTGAGTAGCTCAAAAAATATTGACCCTTATCGGTGACATCAATAACAAATTTGCCATTTGCATCACTAAGGACTGATTTCACTTCCATGCTATCATCGGCAGTAAGTAAAGCGACTGTTGCGGATGCAATCACCTGTTTACGCTGATCTGATACAGTCCCCGACACCTTTCCAAGCCGCTGCGCCATCGATTTGGATGTACACACCAACATCAACGCGACTGCAACAATTTTTAAATCCCTCATTCCACTCATTAAATTTCAATTGAGCGGCAAAGAAATGAAAAATAACCTCCTTAGCAAGAATAAACTGGATGAACTGCAATTATTCCACCATAAATGGCTAGCTCGTTCAACTTAGATCAGCAACGCATTATTTCAACGAAAGAATTATTTCATTTCATACCTTTAGCTTCATGAATTTTGGAAAAATAATACTTGCACCGCTCTGTTTGTTTTTACTGCCTGCATTTCTGCAGGCCCAGATTTTTGGAGGCAACCCTTCATCACTCAAATGGAAACAGATCAATTCCTCACAGGCCAGGGTGATATTTCCACAAAGCTTGGATAGTCAGGCCAACCGCATCAATGCCATTAACCAATTACTAGGCAAAACCACCGCTTACAGCATCGGGGGCAAGCAGCGCAAATGGGATATCCTACTATTAAACCAAACCACTATTTCCAATGCATATGTAAGAATGGCTCCCATTATGAGCGAATTGTACATGACACCCGAACAAAATAACTTTTCATCCGGAAGTCTCCGCTGGGATGACAACCTCATCATTCATGAAAATAGGCACATTCAACAGTTCAGTAATTTCAATAGCGGACTTACCAAAGTTTTTTCATTTCTCCTTGGTCAGGAAGGCCAATTACTTGCCAATGGCATTGCCATTCCAGATTATTTTTTTGAAGGCGATGCTGTATGGCAGGAAACCTTGGTAAGTAATCAGGGTAGAGGAAGAATGCCTTCTTTTTACAACGGCATGAAATCCCTTGCACTCGGCAATAAAAAATATTCGTGGATGAAACTGCGCAGCGGATCGTTAAGAGATTATACGCCCGACCATTATGAGTTGGGTTACCAACTAGTGGCCTACGGTTATGAAAAATATGGTGAAGATTTTTGGAAAAAGGTTACGCAAGATGCCATTCAATTTAAAGGGATATTCTTTGCATTCAATAAAGCAATTGAGCGGCATTCCGGCAAAACTTACCAGCAGTTTAGGGAAGATGCTATGCGTTATTTTATTGAACAATCTCTTTCGGATTCAAAAAAAGACCCCCTTGCCGACAAGTACCTCACTGCCAGTAAAAACCATCAAGTGGAAGAGTATCTTTTCCCCTACTACATCAGCGACGACACCATGCTGGTAACCAAAAAATCGAACCATTCTATTAGCAGTTTTTACTGGATCATCAATGGAAAAGAAAAAATGATTCGGGCAAAAAATATAGTGACCGATGAATATTATAGCTATCAAAATGGCAACATTGTTTATACTAGTTACCAATCAGACCCGCGATGGGGAAACAGGAATTACAGCGTAATTCAGCTATTGAATATTTACACCAACCAACAAAGGCAATTAGGTCATCATACAAAATATTTTTCACCTGATATCAACGAAAATGGAAGCGAAGTGCTGGCGGTAAATGTAAACCCAGACGGCAGTAATTACCTGCATCGTATCAACGCCAACACAGGCGAACTAATTAAGCAGTTGCCCAATCCACAGCACTATTTTTACACACAATCTAAATACATTGATTCCAGTACGGCGGTATCGGCAGTACGAAGTCCGGAGGGCAAAATGGGGCTGGTAAAAGTGAATCTTGCCAATGGCAACACAGAACCGATCACCCCTTTTTCCTTTAATGTAATCGGCTATCCATTTGTGAAAGGCGATACTGTTTATTTCAACGCCATGCAGCACAATGTAGATAAAATTGTAGCCGTTAGTCTGCTCGATAAAAAATTATTTACGCTTACCAATAACTTAAATGGCGTATACCAACCTGCAGTAAATAGTAAGCAGGAGCTTTTGTTTAGCGCCTTTTCAGCTAACGGATCAAGACTTGCAAAGCTCCCCCTTGTTGCCAGCGACTGGAATGAAATAACCAATGAAGATTTTACCCTTTCTCCTGACTTGTACACGGCTGCAACCCTTCGGGGAAAGGGAGCCGGCATATTAAATGCGGTTACCCCTAGCAGTGATACCGTGACGCAATACAAAAAATCATTTCAACTATTTAATTTTCATAGCTGGCGACCAGAAATGGCCGATCCCGAATACAGTTATAATCTTTATAGTGACAATGTTCTCAGCAGTTTCAGCAATACCCTTAAGTACACTTTCAACCGATCTGACCGAAGCCATAGTTTTGGCTTCAATGAAATATTTGCAGGATGGTTTCCCCTGCTGCAATTGGGTAGCTCCTATAGTGTAAACAGGAATATAGATACGGCTATTGGAAAGACCGTTGTTTTCAATTCAGCAAAATTAAACGCGGGGATTTCTATTCCACTGAGTTTTGTTGGTGGCAGCAGCTCCACCCATATTAATTTTGGTGGTGGTTACAATATTGAACAATTGTATTACGGTGGAAACGGTAAAAATGTTTTCGACAACCTTTCTGTAAAATACACCCACTTTTTTGTTTCCTTAAGCAATGCCGGCAGACAAGCAAAGCAACATATTAATCCGCATTGGGCGCAAACCCTTTCGGTTTCGTACAGAAACGCTTTTAAACTGATACAGACCAACAAACTGGTTGCCAATAGCTCCTTTTATTTTCCGGGTTTATTTGCTAACCATAGCCTTGTGCTGAATGGTTCTTATCAAACAAGGGATACCCTATTCAACTATTTCAGCAATACCTTCTCCTATTCACGGGGCTAT
>CANJAW010000090.1:0-8739 GCA_947472215.1 Chitinophagaceae bacterium | reverse complement strand
TGGTAGGGGAAACGGGCACAGGGAAAACCCTGCTTGCTAAATCGATTGCCCGTATGTTGAACGTGCCCTTTGCTATCGTAGATGCTACCGTTTTTACAGAGGCTGGCTATGTTGGGGAAGATGTAGAAAGTATGCTAAGTAGGTTGCTACAAGCCTGTAACTATGATGTAGCTGCTGCAGAAAAGGGAATTGTTTTTATAGATGAAATTGATAAAGTGGCCCGTAAGAGTGATAACCCCTCCATTACTAGGGATGTGAGTGGGGAAGGGGTGCAGCAGGGTTTGTTAAAATTGTTGGAAGGAACAGAAGTGTTAGTGCCACCGCAAGGAGGACGCAAACACCCTGAGCAAAAATTAGTGAAAGTCAATACTTCTAATATTTTATTTATTTGTGGTGGCGCATTTGATGGGGTTGATAGAATTATTGCCCGCAGGGTTAATACACACGCAATTGGATTTAGTGTGAACAAAGAATTGCAGGAGTTTCAGCAAAAAAACTTGCTTCAGTTTGTGAATGCAGTGGATCTAAAACAATTTGGATTGATTCCCGAGGTATTGGGACGCCTGCCGGTTATTACTTACCTCAACCCTTTGGATGCACCTACCCTTCGCAATATATTGACCGAACCCAAAAATGCTTTGATTAAGCAGTTTACCCGCCTATTTGAAATAGAAGGAATTGAATTAAAATTTGAGGAGCCGGTATTTGATTTTATGGTGGAGAAAGCACTAGAATATAAATTGGGTGCCCGTGGGTTAAGAAGTATTTGTGAAAGTATCCTAACGGATGCCATGTATGAATTACCTTCTCAAAAGTTGAAGGTGTTTTCCGTTACCCTGGAATATGCCCAACGCAAATTTAATTTAAGTAAAATAAGCATGTTGAAGGTTGCTTAGAAAATAATTTTTTTTGAAAGGGCTTTATCAATTTGATAGAGCCCTTTTTTTATGCCCCCAAAAATAGCATAGTAGAAAAAAGGGTCATTTCATTTTCCGAAAATTCGTTTTGAAGGGGCTGAATGGTTTTGTACAGTAAGCATTTCATAGGCAGCTCAGTTTCTAAAACTAAGAAAAGAAAATACACCTGGAAATTTACTTTTTTTTAGGGTAGCTACCAATGTTAGTCATCTTCATGATTCATGTCATACTGCAAACTTAATATTTCACCGATTTTTGCCAACATTTCAGCTAGTATCAAAAAAAATATCGCATGTCTAAGGCAATTTACATCGCTTCTTGTGAACCTAATAGCGGCAAGTCTCTCATTACTTTAGGTCTTTTAAATATATTGGTTGGAAAGATAAAAAAAATCGCCTATTTCAAACCTGTTGTGAATGAGCGGGTAAAAAAAAATAAAGACGTACATATTGAAACGATATTGGCTCAATTCGGCTTGCCGCTTACTTATGAGGACACTTTTGCATTTACTTATGACGAATTTTTACAACACCGAAGTGAGGGAAATAATGGATATATCATTGATACCATTATTGCAAAGTTTAAAAAACTGGAAGAGACCAACGATTTTGTGGTGGTAGAAGGAACTGGTTTTAATGGTGATAGTGCTTCTTTTGAATTTGATTCAAATTTAGAAATTGCCAAAAATCTGGGTATCCCGCTGATACTAATTACCCGTGGTGATACCAATACCCCCGAGGAAATAGGTAACAGTATTTTATCCAACTATCAGGTGCTGCAGGATAAAGAAGTGTCGGTGTTAGCCATGATAGCCAATAGGATACCACCCACCAATGTAGATTCATTGAAACAGATATTACAGGCTAGGTTACCGAAAAATGTATTAAGTGCGGTCATTCCATTTAACAAGGACTTGGGTAATCCAACGATGAAAGAAATTATGGATGCGGTAAAAGGGAAATTGTTATTTGGACAGCAACTTTTATCTAATCAGGTAGACCACTTTATCGTTGGTGCCATGCAATTAAGGAATTGCCTTACTCGACTGAAGGAAAACACCCTGATTGTAACTCCCGGCGACAGGGCGGATATTATTGTCGCCATGTTGCAGGCCAATCTTTCAAAAAATTATCCTAAAGTGGCTGGAATGATTCTTTCGGGAGGTCTCGAAATTGAGGAGCCCATCATTCAATTGATAGAGGGACTCGAAACAGTTATTCCCATCATTCAGGTAGACACGGGGACATTTGAAACTGTCAATATTGTGGGCTCTGTTCAGTCAAGGATTTATGCGGAGAATAAAACTAAAATTGAATTGGCCATCAGTACATTTGAAAAATACATTGATGGGGAAGCGATTGTAGATAGAATTGTAACCGCTCATCCCGAAGGAGTTACGCCCCGGATGTTTCAGTACCAATTGGTAAAGCGTGCCAAATTAAATAAAAAACATATTGTATTACCGGAGGGGAAGGATGATAGGATATTGATTGCTGCTTCTAAGTTGTTGCAGCAGCAAGTGGTTGACCTTACCATACTAGGAAAAAAGGGCGAGATAGTAGTAGCTATGCAACGACTCAATATCAACATTGACTCAGCTCATCTCCAAATAATTGACCCAGAGCAGTCTTCTTTTTTTCAGGAGTATGTAAGCGCATTGTATGAGTTGCGGAAAGCAAAAAATATGACAATGGAAATGGCCAATGACCTAATGAAAGATGGGGCTTATTTTGGCACTATGATGGTTTTTAAGGGCCATGCAGATGGGATGGTTTCCGGAGCCATTAACACCACACAGGATACCATTCGGCCTGCATTGCAATTTATAAAAACCAAGCCCGGTGTATCAACGGTTTCCTCCGTTTTTTTTATGTGCCTGCCCGACAGAGTAACGGTTTTTGGCGATTGTGCTGTAAATCCTAATCCAAGCTCTGAGCAATTGGCAGACATTGCCATCTCCTCAGCAGAAAGTAGTAAAATGGTTGGCATTGAGCCTAAAATAGCCATGCTCTCTTACTCATCCGGAACCTCTGGTCAGGGAGAGGATGTGGAAAAGGTTCGTCGGGCTACCATGCTCATCCGAGAGCGCCGCCCCGATTTGCAAGTGGAAGGTCCTATTCAGTATGATGCAGCAGTAGATCCGGTAATTGGAAAACAAAAAATGCCCAACTCTTCGGTAGCCGGTCAAGCAAGTGTATTGATATTTCCAGACCTGAATACAGGAAACAATACATACAAGGCGGTGCAGCGTGAAACGGGTGCATTGGCCATTGGCCCAATGTTGCAGGGTTTAAATAAACCAGTTAATGATTTAAGCAGAGGTTGTACAGTGGATGATATTTTTAATACCGTAGTGATTACCGCTATTCAGGCACAGCAGTAAATTCAAGGCAATCAAACTTTTTTTCAGTTTACTAAAGGCTAAAAAACATCCACTATGAATATTTTTGTTATTAACTCTGGGAGCAGTTCTATCAAATACCAATTGATTCAAATGCCAGAAAAAAAAGTGGTTTGCATCGGTACCGTAGATCGGATTGGATTACCCACATCAACTATTATTCATAAAATTTATGAAGGCGCTAAGGAAAAAGTGATTACCGAAAATGGAGAAATTACAGATCATGTAATAGGGTTAAAGCGAGTGACGCGACTGCTGACGGATAAAGTAGTTGGGGTAATTACTGATCCATCTGCTATCGCTGTAGTTGGCCATAGGGTAGTTCATGGTGGGGAAAGTTTTGCAGACACCATCGTGATTTCAGCAGAAGTGAAGAAAGCGATAAAGAAATTATTTTCATTAGCGCCCTTACACAATCCACCCAACTACCTAGGAATTGAAGTGGCAGAAAAAATTTTTCCGGCAGCAAAGCAAGTAGCTGTTTTTGACACGGCATTTCATCAAACCCTTCCGCCAAAGGCTTTTCGTTTTGCTATTCCAGCAGAATATTATCATAGCCACGGAATTAGAGCCTATGGATTTCATGGCACTAGCCATAAGTATATTTCGCAAAAGGCGATAGCTTATTTAGGAAAACCGGTTTCTAAAATGATTACGATTCATTTGGGCAATGGATGCAGCATGTCTGCCATCGAAAATGGAAAATGTGTAGACACTAGTATGGGTTTTGGTCCTATGAGTGGATTGATGATGGGAACTAGATGTGGAGATATTGACCCCTCAGTGGTATTTCATCTCGTAAATCAGTTAGGGTACAATCTTTCTGAGGTAAATACATTGCTTAATAAAAATAGCGGCATGCTAGGGTTAACAGGTTTTAGCGATATGCGCGATATTAGAGTTGCCATTAAAAATAAAAATGTAGCTGCGCAATTGGCGTATGATATGTATGCCTATCACATTCGTAAATACATCGGCTCCTATGTAGCTGTTCTCAATGGATTAGATGCTATTGTGTTTACTGGTGGAGTAGGGGAAAATGATGCACTTACTAGGAAAATGGCTATGTCCAATCTGCAATATCTGGGAATAGTATTAGAGGAAACAAAAAATGAACTTCCTTTGAACGGATTAAATGAGATCCATGCAGCCGATTCGAAAGTGAAAATATTGGTTATCGCTACCAATGAGGAACAAGAGATTGCCAGTCAGTGCTATGATTTGTTGACAAGTTGATATTTGTTAGCATGACAACAGGGGAGTAATTATAAAAATTATCTCAAAATAGAGACCATTCCTTTTTTCAAAGGGGTTCCATTTTTAAAATCAATTACGTATGTGTATGCACCCATTGGGGCGGGCTTGCCTTTGAAACTGCCATCCCATTCCGTGTTATTGCCGGAGCCTTCAAATACAATTTCACCATAGCGATTATAAACCATCAAAGTTGCTTTTGGAAAAGTGATCAGTGCTAAAATTCGCCAGTGGTCATTAAGTCCATCATTATTCGGCGAAAATGCAGATGGCACATATATTTCTTTGTACACTTTGATAAATACATCATCTGTAGCTTCCCCACAACCATCATTTGATTTTACATGGAGCGTATACAAAATATCATCTAAAGGGGAGGAGGTTGGTTGATCCAATAAAGGGTTATTTAAAAAGGTTACTGGCAACCAAGTAAAACTAATAGCCGTTCCACCCGCTAGGCCATTTAATTGGGTGGATTGTCCAATCAATAATGATTTATCCGGGCCAGCAAAAGCAGTTGGTTTTTTTACTACATTCATTATGGCAATAGCCGTATCCGAACAATTATTTAAACCGGTAATAATTACCTGGTAGCTGGTAGTATCTGCTGGTCTAGCTATCGGATTGGCAATATTTACAGCGGATAGTCCAGCTGAGGGTGACCATTGGTAGGTTACCCCTCCCCCTGCTTGTAAAGTAACGGCATCCCCTTCGCAGATTTTTTGTGTACTGCTAATAGAGACAATCGGCTTTGGCTTTATCAAAACATTTACGAAAGTGGAATTGGTACATCCATATTGGTTGATGGCGGTTACAGTATATTGACCCCCTGAGTTACTTTGCGCAATCAAGGAGGGGGTTGCCAAACTAGAATTAAAACTAGCCGGACCAACCCAGCTGTAGGTGGCACCGCCGGTGGCAGTTAGTAGGAGGGGCTGTTTTTCACAAACAGGACTATTCGCCGATGCAGTTGCAAAAGGTAAATCATAAATTGAAAAAGTAACGGTGTTAGACACTACCCTGCAACTTTTAATAGCGATATTGCTGCCATCGGCTACCGACATTCGGTACTTGTAAATACCCAAGGCAGTTTGGGTAAAACGATAGGCTGTTAAAGTTTCACCTGCAATATCGGACCAGTTGATGCCATTATCCGCGCTATACTGCCATTGAAGTGAGGGGGAGAGATAGCCGCTACCTATATCTGCAAATATTGAAACATTTGTTGGAGCGCCCTTGCAAAAATCAAAGACAGTTTGATTGTTAATGGGGCCAGCTGAGTTTATTGTAGGCCCACAGGGCCTGAACGTGATATCATCCAGCGCTAGGTCATTGCCGCATCCACCGGGGGCAGTATTGGTAATCCGTATTACGACAGTACTAGTGGTGAGTGGGGTGGTAAAAAAAAGGCCATATTGTTTCCAAGTGGGGGAGTTGGTAGGAATAATATTACCGGTAGTGTAGGTGCCTAAAATGGTTCCCGTGGTTGTTTCTATGTTGAAAATTAGGTTGGGACGGTTTGAGTTATTGTTACAGGAAGTAGGTTGTATTACATTTACAATCCAGGCTCCCAACTCATATTTTGTATTGGCACATAACCCTTTTACGGTATCGACATAAAAGTCGCCCGGATTATTTGAGGCATTTACTAGCATCATATAACCATTGACATCGTTGGGGGTATGGTCTTCAGCAATGGTATGCCAGCTATTGCTAAAACAGTTGGCTGTACTGCTAACAATGGTGTAACTTCCATCATTTGGACAGGTGGTGGAAGTGAATGTATAGGAAGTAGTGGCAGCATTCAATGGATTTCCAGGGTTACTACCATGACCAAAATTTATGTTCACAATCGGATCGCCTAACGAACCGGTACAAACTTGTGCACTCGCATCCATAAGTGAACCTACTACAAAAAACATACAGGCTATTATGGTAAAATGTAGAGATTTCATCTGAGTCATCAAAGTTAGGTAATTTTCAAGCCCATCTGGTCTTGTTCATCTACGCTTAGGGCAACCTTTTAGTTGAATTCGGTAATTAATGAGTAAATAAATACAGTGGTTGTAATTTTTCTTTCTCCCCATTTTTTTAACAAATACATATCATTTTAGGTGGTTGCATTATTTCAATTTATTTTTACCGCTGATTGGTATGGAAGCTAACCACCTAAAAAAGAGAAAATCGATGATTTAATGTTCAATTATCCAAATCAATCCTGTTTTTAAACAATAACCAACCATTTTTTTATAATTGTTTACTAGGGAAAATTGGGAGAAATTGGAAACTAAAGCGGGAATATAAAATTCATTCTAACAAAATAATATAAACTGCAAATAACATGGTAGACGTAATTTTAGGACTTCAATGGGGAGATGAAGGGAAAGGTAAAATAGTAGATTATTTTGCTCCCAATTATGACGTCATTGCACGTTTTCAGGGCGGCGCCAATGCTGGTCATACATTGTATGTAAATGGGCAAAAGGTAGTACTGCACCAGATACCGAGTGGTATTTTTCATGAAGATAAAATTAATCTGATTGGAAATGGAGTTGTATTGGATGCGGTAACGCTAAAAAAAGAGTGTGAAAAAGTAGCTTCCATGGGAGTTGATTACAAGAAGAATTTGTATATCAGTGAAAGGGCGCATTTAATTCTACCCACTCACAGGGCCCTAGATAAAGCAAGTGAATTGGCTAAGGGAAATGAAAAAATTGGTTCCACCTTAAAAGGTATTGGTCCAGCTTATATGGACAAAACCGGCCGAAATGGTTTAAGGGTGGGTGATTTACTGGATAAAGGATTTATATCCCAGTATATTAAAATAAGGCTAAAGCACCAGCGTTTGCTAGATAGTTACAATTTTCAGGAGGATATCAGCACTTGGGAGGATGAATTTTTTGAATCCATTGAATTACTGAAGGATTTCAAGATTGTAAATGGTGAATATTTCATTAATGATAAAATTCAACAAGGAAAAAAGGTATTGGCAGAAGGTGCACAGGGGTCTATGTTGGATGTTGATTTTGGCACTTTCCCTTTCGTAACTAGCAGTAGTACCATTTCAGCGGGTGTTTGTACTGGACTTGGCATTGCACCTCAAAAAATAAAAGATGTGTATGGTGTTTCCAAAGCATATTGTACCAGGGTGGGTAGTGGCCCTTTTCCTACCGAATTAAATGACGAAACGGGTGAGTTGATTCGTAAGATAGGAAGTGAGTTTGGTGCCACTACTGGCAGACCTCGCCGCTGTGGATGGATTGATCTAGTAGCTTTGAATTTTGCCTGTATGATCAATGGCGTTACCAAAATTATTATGACCAAAACTGATATACTTGATTCATTGCCCGAGCTAAATGTTTGTACCGGATATAACGTGAACGGGGAAGAAAAAAATTATGTACCTTTTCAGATGACACAAGTTAAAATTGATCCAGTTTTCAAAAGTTTTGCAGGTTGGGAAACGGATATCACTGCAATGAGTAAATATGACGAACTGCCAGAGAACATGAAAAATTATATAGATTATATTAATAAATTTCTAAAAGTACCGGTAAAGTACATCAGCAATGGTCCGGGAAGAGACCAGATTATACTTGCTTAAAAAAAATAAAAAAAAATATGCCTTTTTTTTTGGCAATTTAAAAATCTATCAGAAATTTTACAGCATTAATAAGTTGATATATGGCTACCAAACCTGACAAAGTAAAAAAAACAACTCCCATTGACGAGGAGACTGCTCCAAAAAAATCAGCTGCAAAGCCTTCTTCTAAATCCAAAAAAGATGAGGAGGAAGATGAGGAAGAAGAAGATGATGCACCTTTAAAGAAAGGAAAAGCTGGCTCAAAAAAGAGCAAGGATGTTGATGAAGAGGAGGAGGATGGAGAGGAAGTGGATGAATGGGAAAAGGGAGAAGAGTCGGATGACTGGGATCCAGACTTTGATGAGTTTGATGTACCCAAGTCATCTGCTAAAAAATCTGCCGGTAAAAAATCTGCAAAGGATGAAGAAGATGATTTTAAAATTGAGGATGATTTTAAAGACCTTGGGTTTGATGATCTGGATGGCGGTGGTGGTTTTGATGATGAGGATGATTTTTAATCTGCGCCCAAATCCGGTGTTGATTGCCGATATGGAAAAATAAACAAGTGAAAAAAGCCATCTCTT
>CANJAW010000089.1:0-8789 GCA_947472215.1 Chitinophagaceae bacterium | reverse complement strand
ATGGCGCCACCCAACTTGAACTGGATACGGCAGGAAGGTTATTAATTCCAAAATCCTTGATGGAATATGCAGGATTGGAAAAAGACGTGGTACTAGTATCTGCTGTCAATAAAATTGAAATCTGGGATGCTGGGAAGTATAAAAAATTCTTTGAATCCTTTTCTCCCGAGTCTTACAGTGATTTGGCCAATGAAGTGATGAATAAAAATGACGAAAAACTGAAAAGCTGACATGTTGAAAAAAATGCCTCCTGACGAAAGCTTATTACCTCTCCATTCTTCAGCGGATCAGTTGGATTATCATGAGCCCGTATTACTTCAGGAAGCCATTGACGGCTTACATATTAAGGCAGGGGGCATTTATGTGGATTGCACTTTTGGTGGTGGTGGACATAGCAGGGCCTTGTTAGCGCATTTAGGTGAACATGGAATTTTGGTTGCTTTTGACCAGGATGAAGATGCCAAAAAAAATCTCCCCCAGGATAATCGGGTGATTTTTGTACCACAAAATTTTCGTCATTTGCAACGCTTTTTGCGTTTGCATAAAATAACCCAAGTAGATGGTATATTGGCTGATTTGGGAGTTTCCAGTCACCAGTTTGATAAGGCCGATAGAGGCTTTTCCATTCGTTTTGATGCAGCACTGGATATGCGGATGGACCAGCGGCAAACGACTACAGCAGCTGATATCCTGAAAAAATTTACTGAACTGCAATTGCACAAAATGCTAGAGCAATATGGGGAAGTCACCAATGCCAAGACATTGGCAAAAACAATTGTTCAGCAAAGGGCATTGATGCCCATCAAAACTATCCAACAATTTAAGCAGGCAGTTCAGTCTGCAGTGAAGGGAAATCCTCAAAAATATTTTGCCCAAGTCTTTCAGGCTTTGCGAATAGAGGTGAATGATGAATTGGGTGCATTGAAGGAACTCCTGCAGCAAACACCCGGATTGTTGAAACCAGGCGGGCGGCTAGCCATTATTACATTTCATTCGTTGGAAGATAGGATTGTAAAAAATTTTTTCAAAACCGGTAGTTTTTCAGAAGCAGTATTGGATGAATTGTATGGGGTAAAGCCGGAAAATCAATTCCGCATCCTTACTAAAAAGCCAATCTTACCGACAGATAGTGAAACAAGACGAAATAAAAGATCTAGAAGTGCAAAACTAAGATTGGCAGAAAAAAAATAAGAAGTACAACTGGTAGCCGAAGCAAAACCAGTGGTTAATATTTGATAAAAATGTTAGAAGACAAGTATACACAAAAGGAGGAACCTATTGCTGCCAAAAGGGATTGGAAAATATTTCTAAGCCATAAGTGGGTAGTTAAGAATATTCCATTTTTTCTTTTCTTGGCCGTTTTGGCGGTGTTGTATATCTATAACGGCCACCATTCAGATAAGTTAATAAGAAAAATGGGGGCAACAGATAAGCATATCAAAGAGTTGGAGTACGAATATAAAACAATTCAAAGTGAGGTTATTTTCAGGAGTAAGGCGAGCGAATTGATGAAAGCGGTAGAGCCGCTAGGTTTAAAGGAACTGACATCGGCACCCGTTTTGTTGTTGCAGGATACGCCAGAAAAATAGAAAAATAGCGAAAAGGATTTCTAATCCTTCAAAATGGAATAAGCAAACAAGATTTATAACCAAATATAAAAGGGCCAGAAAGCTAGAAACGTTGGACATTAAAAAAGACATATTGTGGCGGGTGTATCTCTGTTTTTTAGGGATTGTATTGCTGGGTGCAGTTGTATTGGGTAGGGCTTTTTACATACAGCAGGTAGAAGGAGCCTACTGGAAAAGTATGGGGGATAGTTTGCATCTTAAATACGTGCCATTGGTAGCAGATCGGGGAACTATTTTTAGCGAAGATGGAAATATGTTGAGCACCTCCATTCCAATTTTTGACGTGTACATAGATTTTGGTGCAGACGGATTAAGAGAAAAAAACGGGAAACGATTTAGAGAAAATTCGGATTCATTGTGCAGCTGCCTCGCAAATCTTTTTGGTGATAAAAGCAAGGAGGTGTACTTGAATGAGATGCAAATGGCCTATAAAAATATAGATCGTTATTATACGCTGAAGAAGAAAATTTCTTTTGTGGAATATGCGCAGTTACGGGATTTTCCATTGGTAAAATTGGGAAGAAATAAAAGTGGTTTTATAATTGAACCTCGTGATAAAAGAATCAATCCCTATGCTTTGCTTGCCAACAGAACCATCGGTTTATCAAGGGATAATGCCAAGTTAAATGTGGGACTTGAACAGAGTTACGATAGTTTGTTACGAGGTAGAACAGGGCAGCGGCTGATGCGCTATATCGCTGGGGCCTACATGCCTGTAGAAGGGGCAGAGTTGGAGCCCGAAAATGGAAAGGATATCATCACCACATTGGATACCTATATCCAAGATATAGCAGAAACTGCATTGATGAAAATGATGGTGAATAATAGTTCTGTGCATGGTACTGCCATCGTGATGGAAACTGCCACCGGTAAGATTAAGGCTATTGCCAATTTGGGTATTCAGCCTGATGGTACCTATGGGGAAGATTTAAATTATGGGATTGCGAAGGCAACTGAGCCAGGGTCTATTTTTAAGTTGGCTACTTTATTGAGTTTGATAGAGGACAAGTATGTTACTAAAAATACGATTGTGGATTGTGAAGGGGGGGTCAAATCTTTTTATGGATTGAAGATAAAAGATTCACATCCGGGTACAGGAGCCATAACCGTTGAAGATGCATTTTTGAAAAGTAGTAATGTGGCTTTTGCAAAATTGGCCGATCAGTATTATCATAATGATCCATCAAAATTTATTGCTCATTTACATCAGCTGCGGTTGGATACTTTAACGGGTATTGATATTACTGCCGCATCTGCAAAACCCACTATCAAAAGCCCAAAAAACAGGAGCTGGTCAAAGACTACGATTCCATTCATGGCGCATGGATATGAGGAACTGGTTACACCACTCCATTTGCTGATGCTGTACAATGCAGTTGCCAACAATGGTGCCATGATGAAACCATATTTGGTTAATTCCGTTTCACAATATGGGGTGGTGGTAAAAAAAATGGCACCAGCAGTATTGGTAAATAAAATATGCAGCGATGAAACGCTGGCACAGTTAAGAGAATGCCTGGAAGCGGTGGTTGATAGCCTGCATGGAACGGGCCATAGAGTTTTATATGACTCCAATTATTCCATTGCCGGGAAAACAGGCACAGCCGTTACCGCTCTTAACAACCTTGGCTATAACAAGGGGAATAAAATTTATCAGTCTTCCTTCATAGGATATTTTCCCTCTAAGAAGCCAGTTTATTCAATGGCGGTAGTGATTCAAAATAGTAAGCAATCAAAAATTTATTACGGTGCAGAAGTTTCTGGTAAAGTATTTAAAGAGATCAGCGATAAAATCTATGCTCGTTATTTAAGTACTCAGCAATACAAGGCTGGCGTAAATCGTGATACAGTGCAGTATCATTATTATGGTATGAAAAACGAATTGAATTCAATTTTCAACCAATTGAATTTACCCTTTGTAGATTCATCAGTTGGAGGATACTGGAGAGCAATGCAAATGAAAGACAATGCAGCCATTTTTAATATGCCGGAAAGTACCAATACTGCTATTTTAGTTATTCCTAGCGTGGTTGGAATGGGGTTGAAAGATGCTGTTTATTTAATGGAAAATAAAGGATTGAAGGTAATGGCTAATGGAAGAGGGAGGGTATTTAGCCAGTCTTTATTGGCGGGTAGCACATTTATTAAAGGACAAACTGTAACACTTTTTTTAAATTGATTTTAGCAGACCTACTATATAAAGTTAGCATCCGAGCAGTATTAGGAACTACCAATACTGAGGTAAAGGATTTGCAGGTTGATTCACGGAGAGTGAGTGCAGCAAGTTGTTTTATTGCCATCAAGGGTACTGTTATGGATGGACACCAGTTTATAGAAGTGGCCATTCAAAATGGGGCAACAACGATTATTTGTGAAGTGCTTCCTGAAGTGATAATGGATGCTATAACGTATGTGCAGGTGGAAAATAGTGCGGTGGCAGCGGGTTATATTAGTCACAATTTTTTTGGAGAACCCTCTGCTAAAATAAATTTGGTAGGGGTTACTGGAACCAATGGCAAAACAACGATTGCTACCCTTTTGTGGAAATTATTTACGGCCCTTGGATATCAATGCGGTTTAATCAGTACAATTCAAAATCAAATTGGTGCTGAGGTGGTTATTGCTACGCACACCACACCTGATGCAATTAGTGTGAATGAGTTACTTCGTAAAATGGTAGATGCTGGCTGTCAATATGTTTTCATGGAATGTAGTAGCCACGCAATTCATCAACATCGGATCACAGGCTTACAATTTACCGGAGCATTGTTTAGTAATATTAGCCATGACCATCTGGATTATCATACAACCTTTGATGAATATATCCGGGTAAAGAAATCATGGTTTGATGCACTTCCTTCAACTGCTTTTGCAATTAGCAATGCAGATGATAAGCGGGGTAGGGTAATGTTGCAAAACACATTGGCCAAAAAATATTATTATAGCCTTACAACCATGGCTGATTGTAAAGGCAAGATTCTTGATAATAGTCTTACCGGTTTGCATATGGTGGTGAATGATACGGAGGTTTATTTTAAAATGATTGGTGAGTTTAATGCGTATAATTTGTTGGCAGTATTTGAAGCTGCCATTTGTTTGGGCCAGGATAAAAATTTGATTTTACAATTATTGAGCAATTTGGATGGTGCCGAAGGAAGATTCGATTATATGGTGAGCGGCCACGATAAAATAATGGGTATTATCGATTATGCACATACGCCGGATGCATTATTGAATGTATTGGCTACTATCAAAAAATTAAGGCAGGGGAATGAGCGTATTATAACAGTAGTGGGATGCGGTGGAGACCGAGATAAAACCAAGCGTCCACTAATGGCGGCGGTAGCTTGTGAATATAGCGACCAGGTGATTTTTACTTCGGATAATCCAAGATCTGAGGACCCACTTGAAATTTTGCAAGAAATGGAGATAGGAGTAAATGTAGTCGCCAGGAAAAAATGCATCACCATAGCCGACAGAAAGGAGGCAATCAAGACTGCAGTAAAGCTTGCAGTGAAAGAAGATATCATTTTGGTGGCCGGCAAAGGACACGAAAAATATCAAGAAATAAAAGAAGTTCGATTTGATTTTGATGATAAAAAAGTGCTGTTGGAAATGTTTGAATTGATGGAGAAGTAGCTCATTATTTTTTGAATACAAATGGGTATTAGGCACATAATAGTAATAAAAATTAGCAAATTTTAAAATATGCTGTATCATCTATTTCATTGGCTTACTGAATCGGGATATAAATTCCCTGGAAGTAAATTATTTGACTTCATTACTTTTCGGGTGATGTTGGCCGTTATATTGAGTCTATTTATTACCACCGTGTATGGAAAAAAACTCATTGGGTTTCTTCAAAAAAGGCAGTTGGGAGAATCTGTTAGGGAATTGGGATTGGCGGGAGAGCAACAAAAAAAAGGCACCCCTACCATGGGCGGATTGATTATTATCCTAGCGATTTTAATACCTACTTTATTATTAGCCAATCTCGATAAAGTATATATACGTTTGATGTTATTGTGTACCGTTTGGTTAGGTACGATTGGTTTTATTGATGATTATTTAAAAATCCGTTCCAAGCGACTTGCACTGGCAAAAGGGGGTGATTACAAAAAAAGTAACAGTGATGGATTAGCAGGTCGGTTTAAAATATTTGGACAGGTAATGCTAGGAATCATTGTGGGGACAACCCTCTATTTTACGCAAAGTGTGGTAGTGCAAAGGGAAGTGTATAATCCTGATTTTTCATTAGTGAAAGATTCGGTTTTAAGGCCCGGTGAAAAGTTGATGAGTGATTCTTTTAATGTGGCAATATTCGATGGAAAAAAACATCTTTTTGTAAAAGTAAAATCCCCTATCACCACCATTCCTTTTGTAAAAACGCATGAATTTAATTATGCCAAACTGTTGCCAAAAAATTGGCAGAATTATACCTATTTACTTTATATCATCATTGTAATATTTATAGTAACTGCTGTAAGCAATGGTGCAAATATAACTGATGGGCTGGATGGGTTAGCTACCGGGGTAAGTGCTATCATTGGAATTTGCCTTGGCATCTTTGCATATGTAAGTGGCAATATAAAGTTTGCTGAATACCTCAATATCATGTATATCCCCAACCTAGGAGAATTGTCCATTTTTATTGCAGCATTTGTGGGAGCCTGTATTGGTTTTCTTTGGTACAATTCTTACCCCGCTCAAGTTTTTATGGGAGATACAGGAAGCCTTGCTTTGGGTGGAATTATTGCAGCATTGGCAATTATCGTTCGAAAAGAATTGTTGATTCCTATTTTTTGCGGTGTGTTTTTGGTAGAAAATTTAAGTGTGATGATACAGGTGGGATATTTTAAATATACCAAACGAAAGTATGGGGAAGGGAGAAGGGTGTTTTTGATGAGCCCGCTTCACCATCATTATCAAAAATTAGGATACCATGAAAGTAAGATTGCGGTTAGATTTTGGATTATTACCATTTTATGTGTGGTGATAGCAATTGTAACATTAAAATTGAGATAAACCCTTATCCCTATCGGGGATAAAAGTTACCATGAAAAAAAAATTAGTCATATTAGGAGCAGGGGAAAGTGGAGTAGGAACCGCTCTGTTAGCCAGTCAGCAGGGGTATGATGTATTTGTAACCGATGGTGGTGAAATAAAGGAAATATATAAAAATGAGTTGCTAAGCAATGGAATTGATTTTGAAGAGTTGAAACATACTGAGGAAAAAATATTGCTAGCAGATGAAGTGATGAAAAGTCCGGGCATTCCTGAAAAAAATGAACTGGTAAAAAAAATTCGAGAAAAGGGAATTGCCATTATTAGTGAAATAGAATTCGCCTTCAGGTATAAGGGAAGTAGCAGGATAATTGCCATTACCGGAAGCAACGGAAAAACCACCACTACAGCACTTACTTGGCATATTTGCAAAAATGCTGGAATGGATTGTGCGATGGTAGGGAATATTGGCTACTCCTTTGCAAGACAGTTGGCCCTTGATCCGAAATCTTTGTATGTGATTGAGATCAGTTCTTTTCAATTGGATGATATTAAAACTTTTCGACCGGATGTAGCGATACTAACCAATATTACTGAAGATCATTTGGATAGGTATGATTACAAGATGCAAAACTATGTTAACAGTAAGTTTAGGGTAGTGCAGAATCAGCAGGCCAACGATGTATTTATTTACAATTTAGATGATAAAATAACGAATCAACATATCAATAATTATTCCATTCAATCAACCTTATACCCCATTACTATGAGTAAAGAACTGCCACAGGGTGCTTACCTGACAAACGCTCAGATGCACTTGAAATGGAAAACAGAGGATATGCAGATGAGCATAGAAGATTTTGCATTGAAAGGAAAACACAACCAGTACAATAGCATGGCTGCAAGTCTGGGTGCCACAGCAGTGGGTATTAAGAAAGAAAGTATCAGGGAATCCCTGCAAACTTTTCAAAGTTTAGAACACCGGATGGAACCGGTGGCAAAAATTAAGGGCGTTCAGTTTATTAATGATTCTAAGGCCACCAATGTAAATAGTACCTGGTTTGCCTTAGAAAGTATTAACGAGCCAACCATTTTAATATTGGGTGGTGTTGATAAAGGAAATGACTACTCGCTATTGAATGATCTGGTAAAGGAAAAGGTAAAGGCTATTGTTTGTATGGGTACTGATAATCGTAAGATTCACGAAGCCTTCGGAGATTTTGTTTCATTGATTGTAAATGCCACTACTGCTGAAGAAGCAGTAAAGGCGGCATTTCATTTTGCAGATAAGGGGGATGTCGTTTTACTAAGTCCCGCCTGTGCAAGTTTTGATCTTTTTAAAAATTACGAGGATAGGGGAATCCAATTTAAAAACGCGGTGAAAGATTTATAATCGGTGCACTGAGAAAGCCGAATTGTAATTCAGTGGCTTAGTTAAATTGAAAAATAGTATTTAAAATATTCAGCCAATCTCCATCCAAAAGGAGAAGCCATATGACAGAGCAAAAATCTATATTGAAACAATTATTTGGCTTCCCACAAAATGAGGAAGGGGTATTCAACTCTTCCATAAGAGGCGTGGGTGATATGGGGGGCAATCTGGTACGAAAGACCAAGGGTGATCGGGTGATATGGGCTATTGTGGTGATTCTTTCATTGATAAGCTTGCTGGTAGTATATAGTAGCACTGGGTCATTGGCTTACAAATACAGTAAGAGTACGGAAAGTTACCTTTTTAAACAATTTGCATTAATAATTTCCGGAGTCATTTTTATCTACTTTGCCCATCGGGTCAATTATACTTTCTATTCAAGGGTGGCCAAAATATTATTTTTACTATCGATTCCCCTCTTGATCTATACTTATTTTTTTGGAACCACTTTGAATGAAGGTAGTCGTTGGATAAAACTTCCTGTGATTAACCAAACTTTTCAAACATCTGATCTTGCCAAACTGGCCCTGTTTATGTATTTGAGCCGGCAATTGAGTAAAAAGCAACAGGTAATCAAAGATTTCAAAAAGGGTTTTTTACCAATCATTCTACCTATAATAACTATATGTGTATTGATTGCCCCTGCTAATTTATCTACTGCCATGTTAGTGGCTGGTACTAGTTTTATGTTGATGTTTATTGGGCGTGTTAATACCCGGCATATT
>CANJAW010000088.1:0-8811 GCA_947472215.1 Chitinophagaceae bacterium | reverse complement strand
GGGAGATCCGGATGCGCTCGCAAAGGTGTTAGATCAATACAAAATTGAAAAAGTAATTATAGCCTTGCCTTCGCTCGGTGAGTCACTGATCCGCTACTTTTTAGACACCTGTGATGCCCATGGTATCAAGACTTTTATTGTTCTCAATTATTACCAATTTACTTCCACTTCATTTGAGATCAACCAGATTGGTTTAATTCCCGTCATCAACTTGCGGGCATTGCCATTGGATAAATCAGAAAATAAATTTTTAAAAAGGGTCTTTGATATTATATTCAGTTTTCTTTTTTTAGTATTAATAGGTTCCTGGCTTTTCCCAATTCTTGCCATTCTTATTAAACTCAATTCCAAAGGGCCTGTATTTTTTAAACAGGAAAGATGGGGGATCAACAACAAAAAAATGAATTGTTACAAATTCAGGACCATGTATCACAAAAAGGAAGGGGCAATAGAATTTGTGCAGGCCACCAAAAATGATCCACGGGTAACTGCTGTAGGAAAATGGCTCCGAAGTCTAAGTATGGATGAAATGCCACAATTTTGGAATGTATTAATCGATAATATGTCGGTGGTGGGGCCAAGACCGCATGTAACACCGCAAAACTTAGAGTACAGTGAAAAAATTGAGAGCTACGGACTGCGTCACCAAGTGAAGCCCGGCCTAACGGGATGGGCTCAGGTGAATGGAGCAAGAGGAGAAACGCCCGATATTGAACATATGCAAACCCGGGTAAAATATGACCTGTATTATGTTCATCAATGGAGTTTTTGGCTCGACATTCAAATAGTTTTGCAAACAATCGTTAATGTTTTCAAAATGGACCACCATGCGTACTAAAGCGTTTTTTTTATTGCTGTTTGGTTTGCTGACAACCTATTATGGATATTCCCAAACAGCCGTTTTAGCAGGGTCTTTAGATGAATTCTCTCTGCGTGATCAGCAGCTCTTAGGGAAATTGAAAAACCCCTATTCCTTTACTGTTAGACCTGTATTACTGCATCCGCTGGATTCCTCCGTCTATTTTAGTGATCCCCTTTTGCAGCAACAGCAACGTGACTATTTTAATAAAAAAAAATCGATTCGATTGATTGCGATACCCCTTGGAATTCAACAGCAATACAACTCCCACTCTGCCTGGGGCAGAAATAATGAAGATTTTTTGTTGACCGCAGGTTATCAGCAAATGATTCAAGTAGGCGCTGCTATTCATTCCAAGTGGCTGAATGTGCAATTGATTCCCACCTATTTTTGGGCAGCTCCCAATTCGATTTTATCAAAAGGCTACCAAAAGTTTTCATTGGGGCAGTCTGCCATAAGGTTAAAACTAGGACCAAGTCCCTTAAGTATTTCACTATCTACTGAAAATTTATGGTGGGGTCCAGGAGTCTTCAACTCGTTAATGATGAGTAATAATGCCCCTGGCTTTGCTCATGTTAGTTTTCACACCAATAAGCCAATGAAAACTCCGGTAGGGTATTTTGAATTTCAGGTAATTGGTGGAAACCTCAGCAGTAAAGCTAATTTACCCTTCGAAAATAAAGATCCCAATACCTTATATCCCTCCTTTGCGCTTGAAAAACGCTATTTTAACGGTATCAATTTTGCTTATCAGCCAATATTTGCCAAAGGCTTTACTGTTGGAATGAACAGGATGTTTCAACGCTATCAAAAGGATGCAGATAAAGAGGGAAGTTTTCTTCAAAAATATTTGCCGGTTGTTACCTCCGTTTTTAAATCCAATACAGGTGGCGGCAATGGAGGAGTTGAAGATGCTAGGAGTCGTGACCAGTTGATTAATCTATTTGCACGCTATTTGTTTCAGCAATACAATACTGAAATATATGGAGAGTATGGATGGAATGATCATAAATACAATATAAGAGACCTCACCCTAAATCCAGACCATGCTGCCGCCTATCTGGTAGGACTAAGAAAAGTATTTGCCCTAGATTCTGCAAAAAGATTCACCTTAGAAGCCGAAGCTACTCAACTGGAACCTACCAATAGTGATATTGCGCGCGGTGCTGGCAACTGGTACGAACATGGTCAAGTTCTGGAAGGGTATACCAATGAAAATCAAATCATCGGAGGGGGCATTGGGCCGGGAGATAATACCGCTACCGTTCGGATGACTTATAGCACCCAATCAACAAGGCAAAGTCTACGCATTGAGCGGTACCAGCATGACCCGCGCTTTCATGACAATAAATGGACTGACTGGTCCTTTGCTATTGCACACCAGCAAGTGATCAAAAAATACTTGGTGGGAGCTGCTGTTGACTTTGTATGCAGGGGTGGTTTTCAATGGACACAACAAAACTTTGTAAACATGCAGTTTTATTTAAAAGTTCAATACTTTTTGTTCTAAACATATGATAAAAATTCGAAGCATCCCTTTATTCCTGTTGCTACTGGTAGCACCTGAAATACATTTGCGTGCCCAAACCTTTTATTCCTATCAAGGGTCAGGTGTTTTGAGGGAAAGCTTTTTACTAAACAACCGTTCTTTTTGTATTAATCCAAATCAGCTATCTTACTTACTGGTCGACTCTTTAATGAAAGTGCCTCGATTACGCAATCAAAAAAAGCTATCCATACAGCCTGCCGCCGTTTCTATTTTAAAATTCAGCAACTCTGCAGTTCCTTCCGGCATTAATCAGGGACCATTAATACCTAATGTTGGTGACCAGTACCTTATTTCTATGGGGATTAAGCTGAAATGGAAAGACAATATTGATATCAGCTTTTCACCGGAATATCAATTTGCCCAAAATATACCCTTTCGTCAATATCCAACATACAATAGAGAATGGACACCTTACTATTACTTTCTGAATCATATTGATAATCCTGAGCGGATTGGAGAGGGCCAGCTTAAGAAATTTTACCCTGGGCAATCTTATATTAAGGTTAAGGTGGGTAAATATACAGTGGGTCTTTCTACTGAAAATAAATGGTGGGGGCCTGCCAGTTTTAATCCTTTAGTATTGGGAAGTAATGCTGCAGGTTTTTTGCATGGAACACTAGCCACCAGCAAACCTATTTTAACAAAGATTGGAACTTTTGAAGGGGAAGCAATTGCCGGGTTATTAAAGGGTAGCGGAATTGTGCCCAGGGAGACCTACCGCATAAATACAACTACTCAAACAGGAGATTTTTTATACCAGCCAAAAAAAATGCACCAGCGGTACATTACAGGAATGGTTTACACCTACCAACCAAAGTGGATACCTGGCTTATATGTTGGACTAGCAAAATTATCCATGATGTATTCGGATGAAATTAGCAATGGATTTGACCTTTTACCCTTGGAAGGTTTTGCGGGTGATAAGTTCACTCCTGCAGAAACCAGCAGAAGAAAAGCCTCAATGGGGTCATGGTTTTTCAGGTACGTGATGCCCAAAGAAAATGCTGAGATTTATTATGAATACGGCAGAAGTGACCAATCATTGCATGTTTGGAATCTATTTGAAAAAAATCCATATGGAAGAGGATTTACTGCAGGATTTAGAAAAGGATATCTCATTGGACAAAAAAAAAGGCAACAAATTCAGTGGGGGGCGGAGCTGACCAACTTAAGTCTACCATCCAAAGAACAAGTGCAGACTACCCCAGCAAGTTGGTACTTGGATGACTATGTGCGACAAGGATTTACTAACCGGGGAAAAGTATTGGGAGCAGGTATAGGACCGGGTAGTAATAGCCAAACAGTATATGTACAATGGCTGAAAGGGTTAAATAAAGTTGGTCTTCGATTCAATAGGGTAATTCATAATCTTGATTTTTACCACTACCAACCTTATTACTTGACTGATCATTTTAATCAGTATTGGGCAACGGTAACTGGAACCTTATACGGATCCTTTAACTGGAATAAAATCACCCTTGCAGCAGAGTGCACTCGGCAAAGAGACCTGAATTATAACTGGGAATGGGAGAGGTATACTCCCAATGGCTTTGAAAATATCGGATATGATCAATTGAATTTAGGTGTCCGATTATTATTGCAATACCGATTCTGATTTGGAATGGATAGCTGGTTCGTATAAGAAAACCAGTGCAATGATACTCAATAAAAATCCTGCGCCGAAGCCCCCTAATAGGCCTTCCTGCCATTCATTTTTATTATCCTCTAATGGTGTATCAGGATTGTCGATTACTTGTATTGTTGGGGTTTCTTGTAAAAGAGAAACCTTACTAATTTCCAAATTCTTTATCACTTCGGAGTAGATGGTGGTGGACAATAATTCTTCACGCGAATCGATGGTGTTTTGAATATTTTCCTGAATAAACTGGGGATTGATATCAATTAAACTTAGGTTGGATTGAGCAGAAGTTTTAATACTACTATTGGTATGTATTTGCAAACTGTCTGCCAAAAATTGCAAACGGCTAATATTTCCTCTTAGTCTTTTCGTTTTGGTATTAATATAAAATTCAGAAATGGTGGATAAGAGCCTTTGGCAAAATTCCGAGGCCAATATTTCATCGCGCATGGTAATATCCAATTCAAATAAACTTAATCGTCTATCCGGTTTAAATATATCCAAGTCCTTTTCAATAACCCGCAAAATCAGGGTATTTAATAAACTATCTTCTATTCGATTGAATTTTTTATCAGCTGGTGAAAATTGGATAAGCACACCCACCTTGCTACTTTTTTCCCATTTCTTTTTTAATTTCAACTTTTCCGCATAAATATCTGCCAAGGTCTGGTTAGTCCCGTTATAATAGGTGAGAAAGGTTTTCCTTAAAAGCGACCTGCTCTTGGAAAGCTCTAAAATATTTTCACCACTCAATAAATTACTGCCTCCGCCCAGGGCACTCATAATCTCTGAACTAAACTGACCAGATAAAGCACCTAGAATACCGGAACTTCCGATTGACTTACTGTCCTCTACGACAAAACTTGACCTTGCTTTGTATTTAATTGGCTTCAGCAAAACATAACTTAGACCTAACAGCATGCCCACAATTACTGAAAGAAAAATCCAACGTTTTTTTAGAAGCAAATAGGAGAAATATGCTTTTAAAATAAATGAAAGGCTATTGGTTGAAGTGGTTTGCATCTGGTATTCTATCGTTTTAATACAGAGTAAACTGCTATCATGGAAGTGAGTAATGTAGCCGCTAATGTGGCAGCACCCGAAATTTCCCCTACTCCAAATTTTTTCACATCCATCAAAGTTTTCTCGGGTATAATTATTTTACTTCCAGCAAGGATTTTTGGATACGACCGGAAAAATAAAAAATGTTTCATTTTTTTAAACATGCCATTGGGGTATTGAACATACACTTTTTTCAAGTTGCCGTTATTTTTAATACCCCCTACAGCAGATATATAACTTATAAGATTGGCAGATTTATAATCCACCATTTGCTCATTAAATACCGCACCACTCACCGTTACAAAATTGCTTTTTCTCGGAATATAAATACTGTCTCCTGGCAAAAGAAAGAAGGAGACATCTTTTCCAATCTCGTTGTTAACCCCAAAAACGTTGGTACCCACCCTTAAGCCGCCCCTGTAAATTTGCAGATCTCTGATGGAAGCGAAAGGGCTAATTCCGCCAGCCCTTTTAACAATTTCCAAAACCGTTTCATCTCTTTTTTCCAAACTATAATCTCCCTGGTACAAAATCTCTCCTCTTAACTTAACATTGCCAATAAGGCGGTAATTCAATAGGCGGGGTACAAAAATATCATCAAAAGGTTCCAGTTTGACTGAGTTTTTTGAGCTCACCAAATTAGAGTCTATTTTAATTGTACTTAACCTCAATACCTGATTGGCCAAATTATCAGAAATGTTTTTTTCCATTCTGGAAAGTTCAATTTTATGATAGGCCGCATCCACAGTAAACCCTCCTGCCAATGCAATCAAATCTTCGGCTTTCATCCCCTTTTGAAACGAGTAAGAACCGGGGTTTTTTACTCCCCCATTTACAGTTATAAAACTACTGGCAATAAAATTTGAAGCCGGGTAAATAATGACGGAGTCATTCTTTACTAATAATATATCCTCCTGCAATCCACTGATAATTTGTTTCAGGTCGAAGGGAATCATTTGAACACTCAAGCCAGGCATCTTCCGCTGAATATAGCCCCTATTAACAAACGCCTCGTCTTTGATGCCGCCAGCCCTGTCTATCAAAGATTTCAGACCTTCCTCCTGCAGCAAGCCGTATGCGCCCGGCCTATTAATTTCTCCTTGCACCGTTACCCTATTTTCAAATCGGTGGTCAATAGCCCCCACATGTATGCTATCTCCACTATTTAGCATGTATTTTGAGAAGTCTTTTTCAGTCACATTTTTTACCAGCAAAAAATTATTTCCGTTGGTTGTAACTGTGATAGATTGCCGATACGCTTTTTCAGAAAATCCGCCAGCATAATGGAGTAAATTTTCAAGTGATTCCTTTTCCTTTAATTCAAAAATAAATGGATTTTTCACCTCTCCAGTAAGCGATACCCTTTGTTGATAGATGGGGAAATGAATAATATCCTGGTCTTCTAGCCGAATATTCTTCCTCACTAATCCATCCGCAAGGTATTGGTACAAATCAATTTCCTCGATTACCTTATTGTTTCGAATCAGTTGAATTTTACGTAGCCCCCCCTTTTCAGTTGGCCCACCAGATATATACAATAAATTGAAGAAATTAGTTAAGGAAGAAACCACATAGCCTCCTGGATGAGCTGCTTCGCCAGAAACGATTACCTGAATGCTTCTCAATTCGCCTAGATTTAAATAAAGTGAAGTTGCTTTTGTTTTTAACCCAGGGTAGATAGTAGACAATTTTTCACTAACCAATTTTCGCACTCCCTCTATCGGTAGTCCACTTAATTGAATTACGCCTGCATAGGGCAAGTTGAATTGACCTTCCGAATTGATATAGCCAGTAAATGATTTGGTATTTAAACCGGTAATGCTAATTACCAATTGGTCGCCAGGCCCCACAATATATTGTTCGGGGGTAGCCAGATTTGTATTAGGCGAATAATCAAAAAAAGCATTCGTGAAAAAGCTATACCCAAAATAAGGTGAAATAGCTTTTGAGAAAGGAGTTTGAAATATCCAACTGGTATCTCTTTTCATCAGCTGATTATCTATTGAGGTGTCGGACGCAGGATTTAAACTTCCTCCTCCTGAAAAAGCCCCCCTAGTTTGGACCAGTTTTTTGGTTTCCTCAATCATTTGTGCTGTAAAGCCTCTCTTAATAAGCTGGTTGCTTATTTCTTTGTCAGAAAGCCCCATTTGCTTAGCCTGGCTATAGGCATTGGCAAGCTGAGTTTGAATACTCCCTCCACTTTTCAGGGACTTATTGCTTTGGGCAAATAAAAATATAACTGCAAAACAAGAAATAAATGTTGCAAAGAATTGCTTCATAAGAATTTAACTATTTACAACCCCATCAATACACCCAATGATACAGAGGTAAGAGTAAGGTTAGATTGATTTGTTTGACTGCTTCTTGTTAGCCAGTTAGCTAGGAACTGCAGTTTCAAATTTTGTAATACCTGGTAATGCATTTCAAAGTTAATACTTTTTTGATTAAACAGGGGCTCAAATAGGAATGCTGGCTGTGGGCTTGCTAAATACTGATCATCAGTAGATCCGGCAGCTCCTTTTCGGATCCATTCCATACTAAGCGTGGCATATAATCTCTCCAAAGGGGTAAACTGTGTAAAAATCAATACCCTATCGGCATTATTACCCATCCAGTCGCCCAAACTTTGGCCATGATGCGTATAATTTTCTGCCGGGTTTAAATTGGCATAAACGAAAGGGCGATTACGGGTATATTCCAATCCTGAAACAATTCTGGCAAACCCAAACAATCCTGCTTTTTTTAGGCCTAATTGATACCCTAGCTGGTTCCTGTTATTACCTTTCATTGCGGTAGTTAACCGGATTTCATCAATAAAAATTTGGCCGTACAACTGTGTTTTGGGTATTAACCGACGTAGAGAAAATCCCGCAAATACTTGTCCATTTGCCCCAGCCAATAAATTCTGATTGTTGCTGGTGTTATCAAAGCTTTTAAAATAAGAAATTGGAATCAGGTACCCTACATTTAGGCGGCTATCATATACAATTGATTCGCCCATGCTTATTTCTACCCCATTTTTTGGAATATAGGTAATAGAGTGAACAGCATAAAATTTGGGAACATAAAATTGGCGCTTACCTCCATAGGTAGTATTGCTGAACGAAAATGAACGGGAACTGTCAATAATATTGGACTGAAGCCAGGCGTGCATATAATCAAACCGCAACCACTTAAATGGCAGCAACTGCAATTTGATATATGGATAGGCGGGTGCATTTTGCGATAATACAATTTGAGAATTGATTCCATATCCCCAGCTCAGCCGATCTTGCCCTATAGAAATATTCCCTTTTTTAAAGGTATAGCTGATTCCAAATCTTAAATCATTGTAATTTTTACTCAAGTGATTGCTGGAATCTCCAATATTTACATATTTTTTATCCGAAGAAAAATGCTGCAAGTATTTAACGCCGTTGCCATAAAGGCTGATATCATTAAAACAAAACAAATAGGCAATTCTGGTACCCAATGAACCGCGCAAATTAACTCCTATATTTTTTTCTATTAGCTTTTCATTATTTATCAGCCGGATATTTTCCCCGATGATGGGATCTAAATAAATAGATGCACTAGAGTCATAGGCAAAAAACAATCTCCACCTGCCCCAATTGTCTTTTTTTAATACCTGCAAACCGGCTAGCCGGGGAGAAGTTTCTTTAGCCCCCAAATTTGCAGGGGTATATTCTCGCAAATAAAACT
>CANJAW010000087.1:0-8812 GCA_947472215.1 Chitinophagaceae bacterium | reverse complement strand
CACTGAAACTGGTATTGCTGCTAAAAAAATACCCTGCTGCCAAAGCCGTCATTACCAATACGACTCTGGTTATGATTTTTGCTGTGTTGTTTTTTTTAGCCATATTTATTTACTGGGGTTCAATAATTCCTAAAATTAAAATAAAAAACCTCGTCATAAACTGACGAGGTTGATAAATTTACTATAAAATAATTTATGGTTTTTTGGAAGTATCTACCGCTCCTGGTAAAGGTGTAGTAGTGGGTTGTTGAGGGGCAGTAAGCGGTGCTTTGTTGATTAATTCGTCATTTTTGGAGGAACCGCCTGCTGTTTTTGGGATGAATATTGGTGAAATTACACATAGAATCCCTACAATTGCTGCAAATACCCAAGTACCCTTTTCAAGAACGTCGGTGGTTTGTTTAACACCCATCAGCTGGTTGCTAAATCCACCCAAACTGCCAGATAAACCGCCTCCTTTAGGATTTTGAACCAATACGATTAAACCTAATATTATAGAGGCTATAATAACTAATATTCCGAATAAAATTAACATATCAAAGTTCTTTTAGTTGATCAATTTTGGCTGCAAAGTAAGCACTTTTGGAGGGATTGAGCAAACTTAATTTTTTATAGACTTTTATGGCTTTTTCTTTCTTTCCCTGCTGTACCAATACTTCTGCCATTGTTTCAGTCTCTACCTCGCTCTGCAAATTGGAGGCTTCGGCTAATTTTTGAATAGATAAATCAGCTTGTTCGCTTTGCAATGGTATTTGATCTGGTTGTATCTTTTTCATTTCTTTTAGCCATTCTGTAAAGCTTTTTAATTGTTTTCCTAACTTATCCGATGGTAATCCGGGGTTACTTAGTTTGATCCCCAAACTAGCAAAGTAATCGGAGGTGTGTAATGGCTCAAAGGTGATTTTATCTTCGGTTATATGGGTGGTGTCGATGTTTATTTTAAATTGGAGTGGGGCAATGCTAAGGTCTGAAACCGGTTCTTCTTCGCTGTCTGTTTCATTGTTTAGGGGGGTATTTCCTTCATTAAAATGGCTAGTTGGTGGATTAGGGTCGTTTTGGTTCGAGCTTTGAGCCTCACTACTTAAGTCCAATTCCTTAGCCAATTCAGTCGCTAATCTTTCCTCTGGAATAGGGTTTGAAAAAACGTTCTCTATTTCAACAGGAGTATTAATATGAAGTACTTCCTTTTCTGTAATGGCATCCAGGGCAATAGGGCTAATTGTTACCTCGGGGTCATTTTCCGGAGTATACTGTAGTTGGAATTGAAGCCAAAAAGGGTTATTAAAAAGAAGGGAGGTCTTGGCTGCTTGTAGGGTATAATCGGCGGAATCCTTTTGGGTTTGGAGTAATAAATAGAATTGCGCTATTGAAAAATAGGGGTGCGCTGAAGCAATATCGGTTAAATACGCCTTATTATCTGTGGAAGATAATTTGCGTTTAAATATTGTTTCAAAAAGTAAATCACGGTTACCCATAGTTCGAAGATAAATTGTTTAATGCTTCCCTAGCAAAATATAAAACGATGTAATCATTACCAATTGGAAAATATTTTATTGAATATGCCATCCACAATATTTTTGATTATTTCTGGAAACAAAGCAGTTTGTGCCTGTTCCAGGCTTTGTGTAGCCGGGAAGTCAAAATTATTGGAAAGTTCTGTTTCAAAATTTTTCTTTTCATCGAGGGAGTTCTTGAAAATCAAATGAAAGGAAACGGATAGTCGATTGGTGCTGGCGTTATTGCCAGAAATACCACTGGTACTCACATTGTATTCCGAAACATATCCGCTGATGTCATAGTGTGCATTGTCATCGTTGGTTTGGCGAAGGCGGGTACTGCCAATTATCTTTTGTTTCATTTTTTCGGTTAGTTGCGGCCCTAATTGTGGATTCACATACCGTGCTTTGTTTTCAAAATAATTTATCCGAAATGTTTTTACCTCCAATGGAATTGGAGAGGTGTCTTTGAAAGAGTATTTGCAGGTGGCAAAGCTAAAAATGGTTATCAACAATAGGCTTATCGGCACTGTGAAAAATATATTTTTCATCTGACCTATTTTGCCATTGCTGTATTGAACTTTGTAATTATTAATCTTCGATGTCATATTCTTTCAGTTTTCTGTACAAGGTCCTTTCACTTATTCCAAGATCTGAAGAAGCGTCTTTTCGTTTGCCCTTATGTTTTTTCAATGCTTTTATGATTAACTCTTTTTCCTTATCCATAATACTCAGCGACTCCTCGATAGCTTCATGGTGATGTATATCTTCTCCTTTTTGATTTATAAAAACAGCCTGATTTGACTGACCAAAGTTGCTTCCGGAAACGGATGGTTTATGATCTGGTATCATACCATCTAAATTGTTATTGTACATTGGAATGTTTTGAGCCATTCCTGGATTTTGTAAAATTTCAAAAAACATTTTCTTCAACTCATTTACATCCTTTTTCATATCAAAAAACAACTTGTATAGGATTTCTCTTTCATTGGCAAATTCCTGCTGGCTGAGTGCCGCCTTGCCACCCACTAAGACGGGTAACCGGTTAAAATTATTTTCTGGCAAAAAGGTTTTCAATTCTTTTGCTGAAATATTTTTCTCTTTGGATAATACGGATATTTGTTCAGCTATATTTTTAAGTTCCCTCACATTTCCAGGCCAGGGATAGGTCATCAGTAATGCTTTTGCTTCTTCATCTAGCTGGATAGGAGCTCCTTTATAGCGATCGGAGAAATCTGAAGCGAATTTTCTAAACAGCAATGGGATATCTTCTTTGCGGTCTCTTAATGAAGGGACCCTTATTGGTACAGTATTTAAGCGGTAATAAAGATCCTCCCTAAATCTGCCTGATTGGGTACTTTCCAATAGCTCCTTATTAGTGGCCGCTATTACCCTAACATCTGTTTTTTGGACCTTGCTACTGCCCACCCTGATGTATTCTCCTGCTTCCAGTACGCGTAATAAGCGGGCTTGAGTACCTAGCGGTAATTCTCCAATTTCATCTAAAAAAATAGTACCTCCATTTACTGTTTCAAAGTATCCTTTTCGGCTATCCATTGCCCCTGTAAAAGACCCCTTTTCATGTCCGAATAATTCAGAATCAATAGTGCCTTCAGGAATGGCGCCACAGTTTACTGCAATAAAGGGATTGTGTTTTCTTGCACTCAATGAATGAATAATTTGAGAAAACACTTCTTTTCCTACACCACTTTCCCCATTGATGAGTACGCTCAAATCTGTATTCGCTACCTGGGCTGCTACATGTAAAGCACGATTGAGTACGGGTGAATTGCCAATTATGCCGAATCGATTTTTTATTGATTGTAAGTCCATAATGTAATTTCCTTCACTACTTGTTGGGCAGTGAGTAGATTTATTTAATTTTTTGTTTTCAATGGTAGATTAAAAATATTTAATATAATTTTAAAACTCACTATTATTTCTAATGCCCTAAACTCTTTTTCTCTTAGTATTCTTTTCATTTTACCGGAAGTTGGTCTATTTAAAAGAATGTAGCGATTCTATTTCACTTTATTCAACAATAGCAGTTCCAATGAGGGTGCCAGCGGTACAGCTATCAATATTCACCATTACATAATCTCCCTTTTTGAAATTAGCTTTTGGAAATACTACCACTTTGTTGTGGTCCGATCTTCCTTGCAATTCATTCTCCGTTTTTTTTGAAAACCCCTCCACTAATACTTTGCAGGTTTTACCTATGTCTCTTTGCATACTTTGGAGGGAATGAATGCGGTGAAGGTCAACCATTTCTTGCAATCTTTTTTTCTTGATAGCCTCGGGAATATCATCCTCAAATCTTCTTGCGGCAAGTGTTCCGGGACGTTCACTGTAGAAATACATATAGGCTAAGTCATATTTACAATATTCCATCAGACTCATGGATTGCTCGTGGTCTTCGGCTGTTTCGGTGCAAAAACCGGTAATCATATCAGTAGACAAGCCACATCCAGGGATAATTTCGCGAATGCGATTTACCTTGGCGATGTACCATTCCCTAGTATAGGTGCGGTTCATCAATTGTAAAACCCTGCTGCTGCCACTTTGAACCGGAAGGTGAATGTAGTTACATATGTTCTCATGTCGTGCAATCGTAAACAGTACCTCGTCGGTGATATCTTTTGGATGGGAAGTACTGAATCTCACTCTCAGCAGCGGGGAAATCAATGCCACTTTTTCCAATAAAGCTGCAAAAGTTACGGCAACTTCTTGCGTGCTATTGTCAGCGGCTGTCCAATGGTAGCTATCAACATTTTGTCCTAGTAAGGTGACTTCCCTAAATCCCTCTGCGAATAGATTGTTACATTCTTCTAAAATACTGTTTACATCCCGACTTCTTTCTCTGCCTCTAGTAAAAGGAACTACGCAAAACGAACACATATTATTGCAGCCACGCATGATACTTACAAATGCATTGACTCCGTTACTGTTCAATCGGATAGGCGAGATGTCTGCATAGGTTTCATCTCTGCTTAATAGTACGTTGACAGCTTTTTGGCCAGTTTCAGCTTCTTCTATGAGGCCAGGTAAAGTTCGGTAGGCATCAGGACCTACTACTAGGTCTACTAGTTTTTCTTCTTGTAGAAATTTTTCTTTCAAGCGTTCCGCCATACAACCTAGCACGCCAACGAGTATTCCTGGATTTATTTTTTTAAGCTTTCTGAATTCTGTTAATCTTTTACGAACGGTGGCTTCAGCCTTTTCCCGGATGGAGCAGGTATTTACCAAAATAAGATCAGCTTCTTCACAGTTTTTGGTAGCACCATATCCATTAGTTTGTAAAATGGAAGCAACTACCTCGCTATCTGCAAAATTCATTGCACATCCATAACTTTCAATAAAAAAAAGTTTTTTGTACTTAGTATGGCCATTCGGGATGGGGGCATAAGCCTCTCCCTGCCTGGTCTCATCGTGTGTTTTAGTATCTATTGTAAATAAAGTATCCATTCTTAAATTTAGGGATCAAAAATAAGCAATTATCTTGTTATTGTGTCATATTGGCAGCGAAAAAATGGAATGGATTCTTAGCTTGCAGTATAGTGGATTGTTGAAAAGGAATTGAAATTTTGACCTGTAGCGAGTTAATTCAAGCTAGGCCCATCCTTGTAAGCATTTTTGGTATTACTGTGTACTATTGGCCTCTGCAATTATTGTGGGTGGATAATTACGGAACCAGTGAATTTTTAAGGGTGGTGGAATTGGGTATATTAAAATTTAATTATATCAATATATCAGATCGAATACAGCGGTGGAAGTGGTTTAGAGTCGCAATGCTCTATTGCTTTTCCTGTTGAGGAAACTTTATTGAATAAAATTCAATGGCCTCTTGGATGATAGCATAAGCGGTTTCCTTGTTCTGAAATTCATCAATTTCTACCACTTTATTTTCTAGGACTTTGTAATTTTCAAAATAGTTTCTCAGTACCGCTATGAAATGTCTGGGTAATTCATTTATATCTGAAAAATGATTTACAGTGGGGTCTTGGGTAGCTACCGCTATAATTTTATCATCGCGTTCGCCATTATCAATCATTTGCATATTTCCAATTACTGTAGCTTCAACTAAGCAAAGGGGCTGAATACTTTCGCTGCACATTACCAATATATCGAGCGGATCGCCGTCATGACCCAATGTTTGCGGTATAAAACCATAATTAATCGGGTAGTGAAAGGAGGAATGAATAATCCTGTCCAATTTTAATAACCCCGTTTGTTTATCAATTTCATATTTCGCCCTAGAACCCTGAGGAATTTCAATTAATCCATTAACGATTTGAGGGGATTTTTTTCCGAAGTGGGCGCCATGCCAGGGGTGGAGTACGAACATGATTTTATTGATTGTGGTGGTGATAGAAGGGACCGATACTAGTTGGGCAAAATTATTTTATCCGTTGATAAGTTTAAATCCGGCCCAAACAGCCACCAATCCCAATAATAAACTGCTTGCCGTATAGCAGGCAGCTATTCCGAATTTTTCATTTTGAAGCAATTGCAGGTTTTCCATTGAAAAAGCAGAAAATGTAGTAAAACCCCCACAGATTCCAGTTGCTAAAAATAATTTCCAATTGGCTGAAAAGGATTCGTTTTTAAGGCAATAAGCCATCACCAGTCCTATAATAAAACTACCCGTGATATTAACCAGTAAAGTGGCTAGGGGGAAATTTTTTGGACCAACCAGCCAGCTGGTTCCATATCTAAGCATGCTGCCAATGGCACCTCCCAAACCAATCAGTAAAATATTTCGGATCATGTGATGGTTTTACAGATTTCCAGAAAAAGTATATTTTAAATCTACCCTCCACTGTCCATTCGTTCTCACCATTTTTAACTTATTGCTTTTATTTTTTTTGAATGAGTTGGAATAATTGATAATGCTTACCGAATCGTTGACAGGGTTGATTTCGTTGATGATAATATCTGCATTTTTATAATTCCCCAATTCAGCTTTGCTTTTTGATTCAAATTCTTTTTTGAAGAGGTCAAAATACTGTTGATTGGTCTCCTCCTTTAAGATAAATGTCTCGGCTTCCTTAAAATTATTTTCCAAAATATCCTTTATAAATACTCGAGCTACTTCAATATCCGTGTTAGGTATTTTCTTTTCATTATTACAGGCCGATAAAGCCATACAACAAATAAGCACAACGAATAATTTTAATTTCATAGTTAAAGTTAAACATCTTTGTACTAACCAAAATAAAAAACTGTCTTGTATTACAGGATAAGGGTAGTAGAATGAATGTTAAGCATGATGTTTTGTGAATTCATCTGTTTTTTCTACCACTTTCATTTTTTTTTCTATTTCTTTCATTCGGTCTTCAATCACTTTTTGTAAAGAATCTTTATTGATTGTATTGAGCTGTTCTTGAATACCCTTAGTGATGGATTGCTTAAGACTATCTAGATTGTGTGGTTGTAGCATCTTTTTAATATCCTGCTCTTTGGCACCAGCATTTTGCAGTCCAGTAGAAAGGAGAGAAATTTTCCATTTACCATCTTCCTTCAACAAGGAAAATGGCCGGGTTTCGGTTCTGCCATCTTTCGAAAAGCTAACGTTTACGGTTGCATTATCGCCATCAATTTTGCCTTCCTTTATTTCAATCGTAGCATCTTTGGTTTGGGCTGAAAACTCTTTTGCCAATTTATCCTTCATATTACTGGATCCACTAGAATCAAATTGTGCAAGAAGATTTTCACCGATTTCAAGGAAGCCAACATCTGATTGGGTTAGCTGTTTTTTTATTTCAGCTATATTACCTGCTTTTGCAGCCTCAATGAAGGCAGTAACTGTTTTTTTTGGGGAATCTGATAAGGCGCTTTGGCAACTGTACATAATCAGAATAAGGCAAATAAAAGGAAGTTTTCTTTTCATGTGGGGTATGTATTTTTATTAGTTGCCTTATTCAATAACAACCTATCCGATTGTTATCGGATAGGTTGTTGATTAGGGTTGTGGTGTAAATTTTTGATCTTTCACTATCTCCGCTCATTGGTAGTGTCAAATTCCTTGTCCTTATCGTATGCCTTGATAATAGCTTTTACTAGCTTATGTCTAACTACATCTTCTTCATCTAATTCTATATGGGCGATACCTTCCACATTTTTTAATATGCGCAGTGCTTTGTCAATACCACTTCGCATATTTTTTGGAAGATCTATCTGGGTGGGGTCACCCGTTATGATTGCCTTTGCATTGGCACCAATGCGGGTAAGGAACATTTTCAATTGTCCATCATTGGTATTTTGTGCTTCATCCAAAATAATAAAGGCATTGTCAAGCGTTCGCCCCCTCATATAGGCAAGTGGTGCGATTTCAATAGTTCGGGTGGTCATATAATAACCAAGTTTATCTGCAGGAATCATATCATCTAATGCATCGTAGAGCGGACGTAAGTAGGGGTCAATTTTTTCTTTCAAGTCACCGGGTAAAAAACCAAGGTTTTCTCCTGCCTCTACTGCGGGCCTTGTCAGAATTATTTTTTTAACTGTTTTAGCTTTTAGTGCCCTTACTGCCAGCGCTACAGCTGTATAGGTTTTTCCGGTTCCGGCTGGGCCGATGGCAAAAACGATGTCATTTTTATCAACTGCCGTTACCATCCGTTTCTGGTTGGCGGTGCGAGCCCTTACTGTTTTACCATTGGGGCCAAATACAAGTACATCATTGGGATTTCGATCAACAAAATTGTCAACTACCTGAGGCTCATCGCCTCCTAAAATTTGGTCAAAATAATTTTCACTCATATGTCCGTTGCGTTCAATATATTGAACGATCAGGCTAATTTTTTCCTTGGCATCTACCACCTGCTCGGGGGCCCCGCTCAGTTTTACTTGTGTGCCACGGCTTAAAATTTTCAGAAGTGGAAATTTCTTTTTTAGAAGGTCAAGTTTACCATTGTTAACACCAAAGAATTCAATTGGGTTAACGGTTTCAAGGTTAATAATTGTTTCTGTCAAAATAGGTTGGGTTTAAATGTGTAGAAAAGATTGGTTGATTACGGTATCTAAATCTTCTATTTCAAATTTACTAATTTGCTTTTAATATCAGGTAACAATATTTATACACATTTTGTTAAAAAGAAAATGGAAATGCTGCGAAATGAGTAGGGGCGTATCAAACAAAAAAACCGATTGCCTAGGGGCAATCGGTTTTTGTTAAAAAATAACAATTTGTTAAACATAAATATTACCGCTCTAATAATTTAAAAAACTGGTCTAATTGGGGAAGTATAACAATTCTTGTTCGGCGATTTGCTGCTCTTCCTTCTGCAGTGTGATTATCTGCAATGGGTTTGTATTCT
>CANJAW010000086.1:0-8848 GCA_947472215.1 Chitinophagaceae bacterium | reverse complement strand
GATGTATTTATACAAAGCCAACATACAAAAAGAAATGGGCTTTATGAAGGAAGCAATGGAAAGCTCGCGCCTATCAATGGAACTGGCGAAACAGGCAAAAAATACGGATTATGTAAAAATGAATGAACAATTACAAAAGGAATTAAAAAAGCAATAAAATCAGTACCCATCAAAAAGGGAGTTTACTATTTTTTGGATTTACAACACCAGATAATTTAGCTTCTGATTTTCGTATCAGTAGATAAAATCAGTTGTATCAATACACTAAAGAAGATCACCAGTACCACGCCAACTACATTCAACCATAAAAAGGAAACGATGTTGAGCTTATAGATTAGTATCACCAATAATTCGGATATCACTGCTGCAATAAAAACTGCGTTTCCTTTCACATAGTTGATCCAGAATGCTACCAAAAAAATTCCCAATATCACTCCGTAAAATAAAGATCCCAAAATATTAACCGCTTCAATGAGGCTATTGCCAAGATTATGGGCAAACATAGCCACCACCACAGAAAACACTCCCCAACCAAAGGTATACCACCTTGAAATATGGTAGTCTCTAGTTGCTGAACAATTTTTATTAATAAATTTTTTATGGAAATCCACCACCGTACAGGAGGCAAGTGAATTTAAGGCAGCCGCAATACTACCCCATGCTGCCAAAAAAATTACAGCAATCAATAAACCTACCAGCCCCTTGGGCAAATTATCAATCACAAAACGAAGAAATATAAAATTGGTATCATTGGCATCGTCGCCGGGAATTGCCTTTTTTATTACCGCCTTAAATTGTGAGCGCAAGTCAGTAGCGAGCTTTGGATTATTGCTAGTTAACGCATCACTGTATTGGTTTTCTAAACTGATTAGGGAATCTTTATATTCCGTTTTTTTTGCAACAATCACTTTTGCGGCGTCAAAATAAATGGGTGCTTTGTGATACTGATAAAAAGAAAATACGAGAATTCCTACCAACAAAATCAGAAACTGCATCGGCACTTTCACCAGCCCATTGGTTAATAATCCAATCTTACTTTCCTTCTCAGACCTAGCCGTAAGGTACCGGCCCACCTGGCTCTGGTCGGCACCAAAATAACTCAACGCCAAAAAAAAGCCCCCCAACAAGCCACTCCAGATATTGTATTTATCCTTCCAATCAAAGTGATGATTGGAAAAGCCAGTGGTAATTACATTCATTTTTCCTTGGTTGCCTGCCACCTTTACTGCATCTGCAAAACCCATTCCGGCTGGCAGCAAGTTAATTACCATATACCCTGCCAAAAACATTCCGGCAATAATAATAATCAATTGCAATTGCTGCGTATACGCCACTGCTCTTGCACCGCCACTCATCGTATAAATAATGAGTAACCCACCCATCACCAAATTGGTATAGTAAATATTCCAGCCTAAAAGAGAACTTAAGATAATGGATGGAGCATAAATACTGATGCCGGTTGATAACCCGCGGGAGATTAAAAACAAGGCAGAGGTAAGCGACCTTGTTTTTAGATCGAACCTATTTTCCAAAAACTCATAGGCGGTATAGACTTTTAATTTTCGGAAAACGGGCACAAAGAAAATACAGATAACTATCATGGCTAAGGGTAAGCCGAAATAATATTGCACAAACCTCATTCCATCAGTATAAGCCTGACCGGGTGCACTTAAAAAAGTAATGGCACTCGCCTGCGTACCCATAATGCTCAACAGTACCATATACCAAGGCAAACTCCGGTTACTTAAAAAATAACCATCCAAATCCTTTGTGGTACGGCTTTTATACATGCCGTAAATTATAATGCCACAAAGTGTAGTGATTAATATAATCCAATCAATTGCACTCATACAAACCTAGTCCTTGAATATTTTTAATTTATAATTCACACAATACCCTTTGCAAACCGATACCTGATAATTTAAGCATAACTTATGGTGATAAAATAATACAATATTACCTGTAGTACCAATACAAGCAACACCCCTATATACCATTTTCTCCAATATTTGTTTTTATTGTGCATACTATTAAATGCCTTCTTTATTGAATTATTTATTATCCTTTTTCTCAGGCAATGCAATCAGATTGGCAAACAAACGGTACGCCCCTGCAACTCCTGCTGGTAGTTCCCTGAAAAAAACCAACCCAGTATAAACAAATCTTCCCTTCCCATAATTGGCAATAATTAAACTCCCGTCTTGATCGCTTTCGCCTGGATCTTTCATACTCAAAATACGTTGGTAAGCCGGGTCCACTTTTTCTGCATTGTAAATGCTCCGTTCCTGTATCCATCCATCAAAATCTTTTTCCGAAATTACATTGGGATAATTCAAAGCTGGATGATTGGGTAATAAAAAATTAATTTTTGCTTCTTCATCCGTAACGCGGTTGCGGCTAATGGTAAAAGGATAGGGTGCAATTTTTGCTTTTACAGGCCCAATTTGGTTACTGGTATTGTACTGCGAAAGCAATATACCCCCCTCTTTCACATAGTCCATCAGCACCTCATAGATAGTGTTCATCCACTCATTGGTATTGTATGCTCTTACACCAGTAACAATGGCGTCGTAGATATGAAGCTTGCCTGCCTTGATGTCTTTTTCTGAAAGTATCACCACCTGATAGCCCATCTCCTGCAATGCTTGCGGCACTTTATCTCCTGCTCCAGGTATATAACCCACTAGCTTTCCATCAATTTTTATATCGGCATAAACAGATTTGGTAGTGGCTTCCCGCTGATACACAATAGAAGGAATATGGTCGTAACTGATTACTCTTTTATAACTATTTGAACTTGCCAGCTTGTTGGCACCACTAGTAAAGTCTGCATGAACGATTGAAAAACCACCCGACAAATTATTCTGAGGCAATTGAACTTCGAAAGAAACCGCTTTATCCTTTGAAACTGTTTTTATAGAAAAAACCTTTTTATTTTCTATCCTACCTTGCTTATCCTGCAGGGTTGCTTGCACCTGCAAAACTCCCTGCATATCCATATTTGGTAACAACCGCATATCTACATGCATGGAATCTTTTTTCTTTAACAAATAAATATCCTTGTCAAACTTTACATCTGCAACCGGCAGGATACTAAGCGGCTGGTACAACTCCCCTCTAACCGGATCAGTATATTTAAAACGGACCGGTTTGCTGAATGAGAGTTGGTTGCCCTCAATCATCACATCAAATTTTATTTGAAACGGAGTATTTTCTGCCATGCCAATTTTTTGGGGATCCGCTACATTAAAACTACCCTTATCCATTGGAATATCCAACCAATAGGGTTGGGTATTTTTTACATCTTCGGGGCTGATGAAAATATTTTTTGTAAGTGAAAGATTGCTATTTTTATTGGGGTCTCCCAATAAAAAATGACCATTCCCAATCGTTGCAACTATGCCGCTCATATTCAACCCAAGTTGATTGTTGGCAGTTACGGTTATTTTTGCACTATCCCCCAGAACGGCGAATTGGCTATTAGTGGTAGCTTCAAGAAATAAACCACTAGCGGCTTCAATACAATTTTTAATTTCTTTTAATTTCTGTGTTTTCCAATAACCGTCACTGAGGGAATACACTAATCTGTAAAGGTTTACCAATGCTGCCACAGATTTTTCAGGATGCTCCGGCAAAAAATTTGCAGCCAGCTTTTCGGAAAGCTTGGATAAACTATTATTTTGAAGCCTATCCCAATTCGTTGTCACACCATCCATTAAATCACTCACTGGCTGATCACCTTTTATAGTTGTAAAATACTCTATTACACTGCCCCTTTGTGCCGACACCCCAAATCCCTGGCTCTTGTGCTGGCTTCGACTAAGTGCTGCTATTTCTCCATACCCTTTTCCCAGCAATGGGTTATACATACCCACATCAAGTTTAAACTGCTCCTCACTTTGTGTGTTGGTACTCCCAAAATTAAAGGTATTCCACAGCAAACGTTTGGCCTGCCAAATGGTAACGCCTTGTGATAACTGTTCGGGGAATTTGGAAGGATCCGCCGCCGCATCAAAAGCCTCCCGCGCAAGAATACCCGAAGCTGCATGATGACCATGACCTGCCCGACTATCTTCCGGAAAACGAGCAATCACCACATCGGGCTGGAATTTCCGGATAACCCAAACTGCATCACTCAATATTTTATCGTGCCCCCATAAACGCAATGCTTCCTCGGAAGATTTACAAAATCCAAAATCATACGCCCTACTAAAAAATTGCTCTGCTCCATCTATTCTTCGAGCCGATAATAATTCCTGTGTTCGTATTAGCCCTAAATCAATCCCCTGTTCATCTCCTATCAAATTTTGTCCGCCATCACCTCTCGTCAAACTTAAATAACCAGTGCGATACAATTTTTCATTCGCCAGATAAGCTAGTAGCCGGGTGTTTTCATCATCCGGATGGGCGGCTATATATAAAACAGATCCCAGTACTGGCAGTTTTTTTAATTGCAGCAATATTTCTGAAGAAGTATAGCTTTTGGGCGTTTGTGAAATGGCCAGCAGCGAATTCAATAAAACAATTAAAATAGCAAAAGATTTTATCATACGATTTTGATTATTTAACGAATGTAAGATAATCACCTCTTAAAGAGTTGCCAATTAAAAAATATCACCAAAAAAATTCGAGGCTTTTATACGCTTTTTCTCATTTGGCCTACTGTTGGCATACAAGAGTAAACAGAATTCCGATTGGTTGCACCCAACCAGATGCATATCTTTTGCTGAATCGAATTGATTAAAATTTTATAATTCAATCAATTCAGTAATTTAGTCAAAAATTTATCGGATGAAGTTCAAAAATGTTGAGAGGCTACTGTTAGTAATTTTATTATTGAATAGCTCCAGTATAGATGCACAAAAAATTGATCCATTCCATTATCAGCAACAAAAAAAAATCACCTGTTCAAAGGGGGCTGTCGCTTCCGCCAATGCATTAGCTAGTAAAGTGGGTATAGGTATTTTACAACAAGGTGGCAATGCCATAGACGCTGCTATTGCTACACAACTTGCGCTTGCTGTAGTATACCCCGGAGCGGGCAATATCGGCGGGGGCGGCTTTATGGTAGCCCACTTAAAAAATGGTAAAAATATCACCATTGATTTTAGAGAGACTGCACCTAGCAAAGCAAGCAGGGATATGTACCTCGATGAAAAGGGTAACCCTCAAATGAACCTATCACAGGATGGACATTTAGCTGCTGGCATCCCTGGTACGATAGCTGGAATATTTAGGGCCCTACAATATGCAACACTTCCATTTAAAACACTTGTGCAACCTGCTATTAAACTGGCAGAAAACGGATTTTCTATTACCGCCAACCAAGCGAACGATTTCAATGAATTAAAAAAAGAATTCCTTCAATTCAATACCTCCCCACCCGTTTTTGTAAAAGCAGTAACCTGGAAGACTGGTGACACCCTGATTCAAAAGGACCTAGCCAACACACTCAAACGGATTCGCGACTTGGGTGCCAAAGGATTTTATGAAGGTATTACCGCCGGGCTACTCATAGCAGAAATGGCCCGGGGAAAAGGAATTATCAACGCTGATGACCTGAAAAATTATATTGCCAAAGAAAGAAAAGCGATTGAATTTGATTATCAATCTTACCAGGTCATTTCTATGCCGCTACCTAGCAGCGGAGGAATTATTCTTCAACAGGTATTGAAGATGATTGAGCAAAAAAATATACGCTCCATGAAATTCCAATCTGCTGCAAGCGTTCAATTACTAACAGAAGCAGAAAGAAGGGCATTTGCTGATCGAGCAAAATATTTAGGGGACGCAGATTTTGTGAAAGTACCTGTAAAAACTTTGGTAAGCGATGCTTACTTACGGGAAAGAATGAATGATTTCAGACCAGGCATTGCTGGTAGCAGCCAGTCAACTAAAGAAGGTGCCATCAAGGAAAGTGAGGAAACCACCCATTTAAGCGTAATCGATGAAGCAGGCAACGCCGTTTCTATCACTACTACGCTTAATGGCGCCTATGGAAGCAGAACCGTTGTAAGTGGTGCCGGATTTCTTTTAAATAATGAGATGGATGATTTTAGTGTTAAAGCTGGCGTACCCAACATGTATGGTGCCCTAGGTGCCGAAGCCAATGCGATTGCTCCCGGCAAAAGAATGCTCAGTAGTATGGCCCCCACTATTGTGTTAAAAAACCATCAGCCTTACCTGGTAGTGGGTACCCCGGGAGGAACTACCATTCCAACCAGTATTATTCAATCGCTGGTAAATATGATTGATTATAAAATGAGCCCAGAAGATGCAGTTAATCAGCCAAAATTCCATCACCAATGGCTTCCGGATGAAATCATGGTGGAAAATGATTTTCCTTTATCCACCATTCAGCAATTAGAAGCAATGGGATATAAAGTTGTAAAAAGAGGTCAGATTGGAAGGACAGAATTAATTGAAATAAAAAATGGGACTACGAGGAAAATAACGGCAATTGCCGACAAACGGGGGGATGACTCAGCAGAAGGATATTGATTCTGGAAGATTCCTATCCATTTAATCCTTGGAAAAATGGATTTACACATTTTCAATTAATCAATCATTATATTTATTTATTTCAACATACGAATGATTACTCAGCATATTTGGTATTGAATTTGCTTATAGGCAGCGAAACGTTATTTTTGTAACATAATACAACACACTGCATAAAAGCCGCTACATATTAAAAAGGATTTCGCTTACACTGATATTTTGGTTAGCGCTTGCTATTTTATTCACCTCAATTTTGACGAATGCACCCACCTGGGCTTTTGTAGTTCTATTGCTGGTTTGGATAGGAGCTTGGCTATTTTTCTTCAAAAAAAACGGCCAAAAAATTCGTTTTTTTTTACCAGCCCTATTGCTCATTATTTTTACCTGGGGCATTTTAAAAATCACGGCAGTACAAAATTATCTGGTGGGGAAGGTTACCAATACCCTTTCCAAGCAATTGCATACGGAAGTAAGGATTCAATATATCAACTACCATTTATTTGATAAAATGGCCTTACATGGACTACTGGTGAAAGACCAGCAAAAGGATACTTTATTATATGCAGGCAATGTAAATTGTAAGATTACTGATTGGTTCTTTTTAAAAAACAAAGCCATCCTGCATTATATTGGCTTAGAGGATGCGGTAGTTAATTTGCATCGAACCGATTCTGTTTGGAATTATCAGTTTTTGGCAGATTATTTTGGAGGCTCAGGAGGAGGTGCAAAAAGCAATAAAGAAGGGATTGAGTTTGACCTTAAAAAAGTTCAATTTTCAAATATCCATTTCAATCAAATAGATAAATGGATTGGGCAGAACATGCTTTTTTCTGTAAAAAAACTAACCCTCAATGCAGAGGAAATCAACTTCAAAAAAAAACAGATTCATTTACAAACCCTTTCGCTCGATAACCCAATTTTCGCGCAGGAGGATTACACAGGACTGAGGCCAGATTCGCTTATCAAAAAAAAGAGCCCAAAAAATAATCTCCCTCCACTTCCCTACAGATGGAATAATGAGGGATGGCTACTATTGGTAAATAGTATTCAAATTGACAACGGTGTTTTTAAAAATGATATAGAAACAATACACCCAGCCTACACGGACCGTTTTGACGGACAGCATTTTCAGTTTAGCAATATAACCGGTGAATTAAAAAATATTCGATATGAGAAAGATACCCTATCCGCTTACCTACAATTAGCCACCAAAGAAAAATGTGGTTTTGAAGTTAAAAAGTTGCAGGCCAACTTGAAGTTTACACCCGAGAAAATGGAATTTAACCAGCTAGAACTGGTTACTGCTAAAAGTAAATTGGGGAATTATTATGCGATGAGCTATTCCAGTTTTCTGAAGAACATGAATAATTTCATGCAGGATGTACAATTGGAGGGGAATTTCACCGGCAGCGAATTAAATAGTGATGACCTCGCTTTTTTTGCGCCTGAAGTAAAGACATGGAAAAGAATTTTTTCTATTGAGGGAATTGCAAAAGGATCGATCGGCAACCTGCATACCAAAGGAATGCGAATAAAAACTGGCAGCTCCTATTTAGAAGGGGAGGTGTCTTTCATTGGGCTTCCCGATATCAATAAAACCTTTATAGATTTAAACGCACATGATCTTCAAACAAATTTTGCTGAAATTTGTACCATTGCCCCTTCGTTAAGAAATATAAACACCCCACAACTCAGTAAACTAGGCAGTATCCGTTATAGGGGAAAGTTTACCGGCTTCATTAATGACTTTGTTGCTTTTGGTACTATCAACACCCAGCTAGGCGTAGTAAAGGGAGATATCAACTTGAAACTCCCCGAAAAAAAGTCCCCCGTTTATCTTGGCAAAATTTCCACTGTAGGATTTAAGTTGGGCGATTTTTTTAATACCAGCCAACTAGGCGCTATCACCTTTACTGGAAAAGTAAATGGTAGTGGATTTTCGGAAAAAGAAATCAATGCTAATTTTGATGGTAAAATCAACCACCTTCAATTTAATGATTATGACTACCAAGATATTGCTGTGAATGGGAAATTTGTTCAAAAAATATTTACTGGATTACTCAGCATTCATGACGAAAACTTATCCGTAGACAGTCTAAAAGGAACGATTGACCTAAATAATAAAGTGCCCCAGTTTTTATTTAATGCTTCGCTCGGAAAGGCTGATTTTAAAAAATTGAAATTTACTGAAGATGACTTTACCTTGAAAGGCCAGTTTGAACTGAATTTTGCCGGCAACAATATTGACGACTTTTTAGGAACTGCAAAAATTTACAACGCTAGTCTTTCGCATAACCACTTACCGCTAGATTTTGATTCGCTGACACTGCAAGCCTCCATTGCAAAT
>CANJAW010000085.1:0-8854 GCA_947472215.1 Chitinophagaceae bacterium | reverse complement strand
TGGGAGAATTGATAAAAGCCGACAATTTTCATTAGTAGGCAAAGAGCGGCATGATATTGGGAGGGTAGAGGGCGACCAAATAAATGTAGGATATCCTTCAAGAGCCATAAGAACCGATCAATACTTCTACTCCCACAACTATAAACCCAATAGATGGCCTGCAGGTGATCCTGAATACGGTTATAATAACACAGATAATTCTCCCACTAAATCTTATGTAACAGGGTTGAAAGAAACCGATCCTGATTATAAGTATTATTTGCTTTCATTCGGTAAAAGACCTGCAGATGAACTGTACGATATAGACAAGGATCCAGATTGTATAAACAATTTAGCCGCCGATCCGAAATATGCTTCCATTTCAAAAGAACTAAAATTAAAAATGGATAGGGCTTTAAAAATTCAAAATGACCCAAGGGTTTTAGGCAAGGGAGATATTTTCGACTATTACCCACAGTTAAGGGAAGAAAAGATGAAAAAGATGTATAAAGAAAAGTATTATGACATGTATAAAAAATTCTTAGAAAAATTTGGCAAACCCTCTGTTCCAATGCCATCAAACTGGGTAGAAAAAGAAGGTGAAAATTAAAATTTAAACTATTAATAAATGAAAACATATAAATTATTTACAGCGGTAGCAGGGCTCTTATTTATATTATTTTGCAATAATGTAAAAGGCCAAAAACCAGTAAAGAAGCATTCTAGGCCCAATATCATTTACATATTAGCAGATGATATGGGTTATCATGAGCTGGGGTGTTATGGAGGAAAAGTTATTGAAACCCCAAATCTTGATAAATTAGCAAGTGGGGGAGTAAAGTTTACTAATTATTATTGTGGGTCAAATATTTGTGCCCCTTCGAGAGGTTCATTAATGACTGGAAAACATACAGGGCATGCATGGATCAGGGACAATAAACCGCTTCCTTTCGAGGGTAATGAACCCATTCCTGCAAGCGAGATAACCGTTGCAGAATTGTTGAAGAGTGCAGGGTATGCTACAGGGGCATTTGGTAAATGGGGATTGGGTTACCCCGGCTCTGAAGGATCGCCCAATAAGCAGGGCTTTGATCAGTTTTATGGCTATAACTGTCAGCGACATGCACATGATTATTTCACCAACTACATGCGTAACAATGATGATTCTGTTACGATCTATGGCAATATTAATCAACCCCATTCGGTGTATAGTGCCAATACGATTAAGGAGGAAGCATTGAACTTTATTGATAAAAACAGGAGCAGCCCGTTTTTCTTATATTTTGCCCCTACATTACCACATGGGCCTTACCCCCAACCAGATGATGCTGTGTTGGCCTATTATACAAAGAAAACAGGCATTCCGGCTGGTGATCCTTACGCTGAAGAATTTTCAGTGCCTAAATATGCATCTTTAACTTCCCGGCTTGATACTGAAGTTGGAGAAATTGTTGCAAAACTGAAGGCCTTGAACTTATTGGATAATACGATAATCTTTTTTGCAAGTGATAATGGAACTGCACTTAATCCAGATGAAGATAATTACCTGCATACCGGGGGAGAATTACATGGAAGAAAAAGCGAAGTATATGAAGGCGGAATAAAAAGTCCATTGATTGCTTACTGGAAAGGCAAAATAAAACCAGGCACAACATCTTCCCATATTTCTGCTTTTTGGGATTTCTTACCAACATGCGCCGAAATTGTTAATGTAAAAAAACCGGATAATATCGACGGTATTTCTTTATTGCCAACATTATTGGGGAAGAATACTAAACAAATCGAACATGAATACCTCTTTTGGGAACGTGACCAATGTCAGGGTATAAGAAAAGGTGATTTTAAGGCCGTTATCAAATACGTTCAAACACCAAAGAACCCTTCTGTTGAAATTTACAATTTAGCAATTGACCCTTTTGAAAAAAATGATTTATCTGCGTCAATGCCTCAGCTTAAGGATGATTTTCTGAAAATAGCTAGGTCAGCACATATTGAATCAGAACTGTTTCCGCTGATTAAAAAAAATAAAAAAACTAAAACGAAAGAGTAAACAATGAGAACATTTAATGCTTTGTTTTTTCTGTTGTTTATTTTTATTACAACGGGATTTTCACAAAATAAATCGCCCAAAGTAAATAGCAAGCCCAATATCATAATTATATATCTCGATGATTTGGGTTATGGGGACTTGAGTTGCTATGGTGCTACGGCCATAAAAACACCAAATATAGATATGCTGGCTAAAGGCGGAGTGAGGTTTACAAATGGCTACGCATCTTCAGCAACCTGTACACCTAGCCGATATGCCTTGCTTACAGGTGTTTATCCTTGGCGTAACAAAGATGCAAAAATATTACCAGGGTCAGCGCCATTATTGATTGGTACAGAACAGCAAACCCTTCCAAAAATTTTAAAACAGAAAGGGTATACAACTGCAGTAGTAGGCAAGTGGCATCTTGGTTTGGGTACAGGAATTGTTGATTGGAATAAAAAAGTAACTCCTGGACCCAATGAGGTTGGATTTGATTATGCATATATTATGGCAGCTACACAGGACCGTGTGCCGACTGTTTATATTGACAATGGTTTTGTAGCTGGATTAAGTGCTAACGATTTGATTGCTGTTGATTACGAAAAAAACTTTGAAGGAGAACCTACTGGGAAAAACAATCCTGAGTTACTGAAAATGAAATGGCATCATGGACACAATGGTTCAATTGTGAATGGCATTCCCCGAATAGGTTTTCTAAAAGGAGGTGCAAGTGCAAATTGGAAAGATGAAGATATTGCTGACCATTTTCTAGAAAAAGCAAAATCCTTTATCATTTCTCACGATGAAAATCCATTTTTTCTTTATTATGCCATGAACCAACCTCATGTTCCCCGTACACCTCATCCTAGGTTTGAAGGTAAATCGGGCTTAGGCCCGCGCGGCGATGTTATTCTGGAAGCTGATTGGTGTGTCGGGGAAATTATCAAAACATTGAAATCTCAAAATTTGCTGGAAAATACGATGATAGTTTTTTCAAGTGACAATGGTCCGGTTTTAAATGATGGATACTTCGACGATGCGGTTGAAAAGCTAGGCAACCACCAACCAAATGGGCCGCTTCGTGGCGGTAAATACAGTTTATTGGAAGCGGGTACAAGAGTTCCTTTTTTTATTTACTGGAAAGGAAAAGTTACCCCATCTGTTTCTAATGCCATGGTTTGTCAAATGGACTTACTTGCTTCAATCGCTTCACTTGTAGGTGAAAAAGTGACGAAGACGGATAGCCAAAATATGATTGACGTTTTTTTGGGTAAAAGTAGTAATGGACGAACAAGCCTCGTTATTGAGGCGAACACCAAAACCGCTTTTAGGAAAAGCGATTGGCTGATGATTCCACCTTATGGTGGCGATGCCATACTGGAAGAAGTAAATATTGAAATGGGGAATTCAGCTGATTATCAATTGTATAATTTGAAAGAAGATATTGGCCAAAAAAATAACCTGGCAAAAACACGTCCTAACGTATTAAAAACAATGATCAAAGATTTTGAATTGATTCGGGGTAAAGATTATAAAAAAGTTGAAAAAATAGAATTGAAGTAAAATAGACAAGAATGGTGAAGCATAGGCAAAGCCTTATCTATATTTTACTAAAGGCTGATTTAATTGGTAATTGTTTTCAAAATAATAGTAATAGACGGACAATAGGTATGAAATATTTTAAAATTAAAAATCTGGTCCTGATAATTATTTTTCTATTTGTCGGCTATTACAAAGTTTGTAGCCAGCATGCTACAAATGAAAATTATTTATTATTAAAAGTTGAAAATTTTCAAAAAAAAGTAAATGATAAAAATGTCAGTTTATATTTTTTGAAGAACGGCAATATAAGCATGGCTATTACTAACTATGGTGCAAGGATAGTCAGTTTATGTGTGCCGGATAAGAACGGCGAAATAGCGGATATAGTAATCGGTTTTAAAAGCATTGATGAGTATATGAAGGCAACAGGTGTTTATCATGGAGCAATTATTGGAAGAGTCGCAGGACGAATTAAAAATGGCATGGTTAACCTGAATGGGGATACTTATTCCCTTCAATTAAACAATGGGAGTAATCACCTGCATGGGGGTTCAAATGGTTTTCATAACCAGGTTTGGGAAGTCAAATCTTATAGTGATACTGCATTGGTATTAACCTATCTGTCTGTAGATGGTGAAATGGGTTATCCTGGAAATCTAATGACAGAACTTACGTATAAATTAAATGCGAAAAACGAATTAGTAATGGAGTATAAGGCTTCAACAGATAAAAGCAGTCCTGTTAACCTTACGAATCATGCATTTTTCAATTTAGCAGGTGAGGGCAACGGTTCCATTAATGACCATTTACTTTCAATAAATGCTGATTATATATGTCCGATAAATGAAGAAAAAACAGCAACCGGCAGCAATTACAAAGTAAAAGCAACGCCATTTGATTTCCGAAAATCAACAACCATAGGTAAGGGATTGAGTGTTGAGAGTACCAACGAACAATTGAAAATTGCAGGCGGTTATGATCATCATTTCGTTTTAAATAAAAAGAAGAAAAATGAAATGACGCTAGCAGCTACGGTAGTAGAGCCGCACAGTGGCAGGAAAATGGAAGTACTGACACTCGATCCATGCATTCATTTTTTTAGTGCAAATTTTTTTAAAGGTGCAGATATAGGTAAAATGGGGAAGCCAATCAATTACAGGGAATCGTTTGCTTTGGAAACACAACGGTATCCTTATTCACCGGATCAAAAAACATTTCCAACTGTTGTACTCAATAAGGGGGAGATATACGAAACAAAAACAATTTACCGATTTACTATTGCGGATTAGAGGTAACCCACCCAATAGAAAGGAGATAAAGTAAATAGTATAAATGAAATGAAATATCCATGTTGATTGCACTGTTTGGTTTCGGAATTTTTAACACTGCAATTCGCCGGCAATAAATATGGCGAAAACTGACCACAAGAACTTGTAAAAAATGCTATAAAAATATTAACGATTAAATGCTAATTTTTATGAAAAATCCAATGAAAAAAATCATGGCTCCCACTAAATACCTTGCTGCAATCATTGCCTTGCTTGGTCTTTTGCTGTTCTGCACCAACACAAGTTGGGGGCAAACATCAATTACAGTGCCTAATGGCGATTTTAGTGCAAATTCAGGAACTGAATCCCTTTCCGGTTTAAATCCATACACAGTAACAGGATGGACAATCACACAAAATGGGAGTGTTGTTCAAACAACAACTGGGGTTACTAGTACAGTCGCTACAGGTGGTAATGCTGCTATCACGGTTGGGTCTAGTGGTGTAGTTAGCGGGGCTCTTAAATTTACGGGTACAATTTCAACTGCTGCTGCTAATGCAAATCTTAACCAGGCGGCTTTAAATGTTGAATCTTCTAAAATTGATATCAGTAGCTACGCAGGAACAACCACTAGTTTTACTTATTCATTTCAAATCAAAGTAGGTACTATAACAGGTAGTGCTGCTCCTTGGAATGTAAATATTAGGGTTTATGATTTAAGTTTTAATGATATTACTGCAACTGCACTAGGAACTCAAGCCAAAACACAAGGAAACCTTAAAACTACTACTGCAGGTACTTATTTGACTGCTTCAGATGTTGCTTCATTAACAGGAACTGGAACTACTCCAGCTTATATTTCTATTCAGGTTCATTTGGGTCAAATCTTAGATAAAACCCCAACCATCGATAACTTTACATTAACTGCTGCAGGTGCTGCTGCAAGTACCACACTTGCTCAACCGGGAAGTACTGCTTTAAGTTATACTTTGGGCGCAGGACCATCTGCCTCGCAGTCGTTCACAGTTGCCGGTGCTAATTTGGGGACTAATAATATAACAGTAGCTCCGGGTGCCAATATTGAGTTGTCTTCAGATAACAGTACTTTTGCTTCATCAACGATTACCCTGACACCAACTAGCGGAACTGTGGCAACAACCACTCTTTATGCTCGTCTGATTGCTGGATTGGTCTTAGGCACAGGAGGATCAGGCGCTGCAAGACAAGTCAATGTCAATTCAATTGGTACAACTACAAAAACAATTCAATTTACCGGTTCAATTAATGGTTTTACAACTACGAACCCTGCCAGTACGGCATTAAGCTATAGTTATGGTAGTGGCCCTTCTGCTGAGCAATCATACTCTGTACAAGGCAATGGATTAACTAACAATTTGGTTATCACAGCCGGTTCAAATATGGAGGTGTCAACAACATCAGGCTCTGGATTTTCTTCTTCAGTTACATTGACTCCTACATCTTTAGTTGTGGCAGCTACCACAGTATATGTACGTTTGAAAGCTGGTCTTGCTGCAGCCACCTATAGCGATGCAACAACACAGGTGGTGGTTTCATCCACTGGATTCAATGATGTAACAAAGCAGTTTGATGGGAATGTATTTCAAACTGTAACTAGTTATTATTATAATGGTACAGGTTTGTTATCATCAAACACAAGTTGGGGTGTTAATACCGATGGTACGGGTGCAAATCCAACCGCCGTTACGGATGCCAATGCGAACTTTGTTATTACTAACGGTCCGGCAACTACTGCTGCTGCTTGGACATTAGGTACAGGTTCTAAAGTAATTGTAGGAAACGGTTCCGCAGTTAGCTTGACCGTTGCCGATAATTTTCCAATAACAGGAACAATCGATGCAGCTGCTTCGGGCGTTGTTGTGTGGAAACATCTTTTGAGCTCTCCTACTTTTGGTATATTAGACAATGCCTCTGAGGTACATTTAACACCGGCTGCTAATGCTTCTTATGGATTGGGTAATGGTACTGCTTATGGTAAATTATTTATAGATGGAGCAGGAAAAGTAAGTGTTTTAGCAGGAATAACTTCCAGTACGGCTACTGTTAAAAACGCATTTACAGTTGCATCAGGTTCAACATTAGACTTCCCGGTAACAAACACCCATTCTATAACAATTAATGCTGGGGCTTCTGCTACCATTAATGGAACAGTTAAAGCTGGTAAGGAAGAGGGATTTGCCGGTACTGTCGCTGGAGGTGCTACGACTACAAAAGTAAGTGTTGTATTTGCAGATGCTATTCCTAATTTGACTCTTGGCACTTCAAGCACCATAGATTATTACAGGCCTAATGCGGCTCAGACTGTTTCAGCATTGCCTTCAGGAGTGAACTATGCAAACCTTACGCTTTCAGAAACTGGCTGTACTGCTGCCACTTCTAAAGTCATTCCTACTACTGGTGTTACAGTGAACGGAACCTTAACAGTCAGTTTAGCAGGTGTCGCTTTTGCAAGTACTACAGTTAACGCTGATAAAATTACTTTAGCAAATGGAGCCACGATTGTTAGAACATTAGGGGCTCTTGATGCAGCACCTTTATACTCAGGAACATACAATGTTACTTATAACGGGACTACTGCTCAAACCATAGGGGTTGAGTTACCTACTGCTGTCAGCAATGCTTTGAACAATCTGACTGTTAATAATGTGGCTGGCGTAACCCTTGGGTCAAACACTACCATCAATGGAATGCTAACACTAACCAGTGGAAAATTAATATTGCCAGCGAATGGCATTCTTCGAATTGCATCTGGCAATGCAATTGTAGGCGGCAGTTTAAACAATTATATTGTTGCAGACCCAAGCGCTGTGGTAAGGATGGACGCAATTGCTAGCGAAAGGGTAATGCCTATCGGCAATACAACTAAATATTTACCTATTACCATTACGCCTGCAAGTGCAGAGTCTTTAAATATCAAGGTTTTTGAAGGAATTACTGCTAATGCAGTAGCTGGAGTAGCAACCCTTACCGCCGCTCAAAAAACATCTTTGGTCGATGCCGTTTGGAACATCAGCCTGGCGGCTGGCTCCGCAGCTTCAAATAGAATAATAAAAGTAGAATGGCCCGCTTCGTTGGAAGGCGCTGGTCTTGCTGCCGCTGCTGCTGCTGATTTGGGATTGATTTCCAACAGCGGAACAGGTGGTTGGAATTCACCCACTGGTTCTGTTGACAAAACCAATCATAGTGCTACGGCTACGGTTACCAGCTTTGGTTCATTTAGTGCGGGTAGAGTCGCTATGCTATTTGCCCAGCCTGCAGCCAAAACCTACGGGGACGCTGATTTTCCTGCAGTGGTTAACAGCTTAAACACCAGTGCCATTACCTATGTTAGCGATAACCTCTCGGTAGCAACAATTGCTCCTAATAAAGACATTCATATTGTGGGAGCCGGCACAGCTACCATCACTGCCTCACAAGTGGTTAGCAGCGATGGGGTGTATGCTGCTGTTAGCATTTCCAGAATCCTTACGGTAAATAAAAAATCCTTAACGATTACCGCGGCCAACAAGTCGAAATATGTAGGACAGACAAACCCTGCATTGACAGTAACCTATAGCAATGATTTTATTGCAGGAGAGTCGGAAGCCAATCTTACAGTAGCGCCTACACTCAGTACAACAGCGCTAACCAATTCGGTTGTCGGTACCTATTCAATTACCGCCTCCGGTGCTGTTTCAGACAATTATTCGTTTATATATATTGATGGAACACTTACCGTAAATCCTAAACTTACACAGACCATTAGCTTTAGTGTTCCTGCCACCAAGGTATACGGGGATGCAGACGTTTCTGTTCCTGCCAGTTCAGACAATAATACCATTGCTATTACATATAGTAGTAGCAATATATCGGTAGCGACCATCGCTGCTGATGGCACGTTGCATATCGTGGGAGCGGGCAACACAACTATCACTGCTTCGCAGGCTGGGGATGCCACTTATGAGGCAGCCAGCAATGCAAAATCATTGACAGTTAATAAAGCTACGCTGACCAT
>CANJAW010000084.1:0-8862 GCA_947472215.1 Chitinophagaceae bacterium | reverse complement strand
TTATTTTTCATCCAAATGGTAAACCGATATTGTTGGGTTCTAATGGAGTAGCCCATGGCAGTAGTAGCTACATACCCTAAGCGCCCAGTTTCACTTTTTAAATTGCTTCTTGGAAATTGACTTACTGAAAAATCCTTTACCGAGCTGGCTGTTTTTTTCATTATCGGTACCAAACTTTTTCCTGCCAATTGATGAGGAATGGCAACGCCTGCTAAGTCACAAATAGTAGGAAAAATATCAATAAATTCAGTCATGGAACGAGTGGTAGTGGGCAATACTGCAGGTGCTGAAATAATTAATGGTGCATGCGTAGCCTGCTCAAAATTGGTATGCTTGCACCACAGATTATGATCACCCAAATGCCAGCCGTGATCTCCAAAGAGTACAATGATGGTATTTTTTGTTAAGCCCAAAGAATCCAACGTATGTAGTAAAACACCTACCTGGGCATCTGCATAGGAAACCGCTGCATAATAGCCATGAATCAATTCCCGCTGTTTATCTACCGGTAGCGATAAGCCGAAACTTTTTTGATCGGTAAAAGCTAGTAAGGCAGGTATGTCTGAATACAATTTCAATTCACTTGCGTTGTGATAAGCCATGTCAACCCCATTTTTAGATTGCTCTTGAAATTTTGCTAATGGCATGTCTGCTCTTTTGTATAAGTCCCAATATTTTTTGGGTGCTACAAAAGGCAAATGAGGTTTAGCAATGCCCACCGCAAAAAAGAAAGGCTGCGTTTTTTTACTCAACTGAATGAGGATATCTCTAGACTGAAGCATGTTGGCTCCATCGTTGTATGCATTGTCGGGCACATCGGCAGATTCAACGCTGGGTCTCACGTTGGCAATGGCATAGTCGGTGGCATCTTTGCCACTCAGCCCCTTGTCTGCAGCTTCTTGTAAATATTTTTTTACCAATGCTTTGGTTGCAGGTAACTGATAATGTGCGAGTACAGGCTCACCATTAGCAACCGGATAATAGGTAGGATCCGTTTTATAATAGGGCACCGACCAGGAAGGCTTGTCAATATCTATGTCTACACAACGAGGGTCATATACTTTTCCAATACCTTGAGTAGAATAACCTTGGCTGATAAAATATTGTGGCAAAGAAAGGATATCCGGATTCACACTTCGCATCGTAGTATTTAGATCCCACACCTTTGTAACATCCGGCCGGAGCCCTGTCATCAGACTTGCACGGGTAGGGCCGCATACCGCCTGCTGACAATAATTATTCATAAAGACCGTGCCCATTTTTGCCAGCCGGTCAATATTGGGAGTCTTAATAATTGGATCGCCATAACAGCCCAATATCGGTTTTAAATCATCCATCGCAATGAATAGCACATTGGGCTTTTTAGTAGGCTGGGCCAGCATTCTGAGGGCATTCAACAACACCAATGCCACTAGCAAGCCTACTATTTTTATTCGATTTTTTATCATGGCAATTAATTAAATAATTGGTTACTTTTTTTCTTGTGAGGTGAAAAAACGAAGCATCTTTTGGTACATATCTGCATAAACCGTTGCATATTTTTTATCATTCACTACATTAACCGTTTCGTTTGGATCTTTTTTATAATCATACAATTCGCTACCGGCCACCAATGCCTTGTTAAACGGCTCTGTGCTTCTAAAAAAATCTTTCATCCAAATGGTAAAGCGATATTGCTTGGTTCTGATAGAGTAGCCCATCACCTTAGCGTCTGCGAAACCCAGTCGCTGCGTTTCGCTAGCGGTATCACTTCTTGGGTACTGACTAACAGAAAAATCTTTTACAGATGCCGCAGAATTTTTCATCAATGGAACCAAACTTTTTCCATCCAGATTTGTCGGAATTTTTACACCCGCCAAATCGCAAAGCGTTGGAAAAACATCTACAAATTCTGTAGCAGAAGCAGTGGTAGTATGCTTGATTCCCGGAGCAGCTATTAAAAGAGGTGCATGGGTAGCTTGTTCAAAATCAGTATGCTTGCACCATAAATTATGATCGCCTAAATGCCATCCATGGTCACCCCAAAGCACTATAATGGTACTGTTGGTTATCCCCAATGAATCCAATGTATTTAAAAGGATCCCCACCTGTGCATCGGTATAAGAAACAGAAGCATAATAGCCATGAATCAATTTTTTTTGTTGATCGATTGCTAAGGTTAATCCGCCATTTTTTTGATCACCTTCATTTGCCAGCGGCTCAATATCTGTATACGCGGTCAACTCGCCAACATTATGATACGCCATCGCCACGCCGTTTTTGGATGGATGTTGGAAGGGGGCTATCGGCATATCAGCTCGATTGTATAAATCCCAATATTTTTTTGGCGCTACAAAAGGGAGATGGGGTCGATGAAAACCTACTGCCATAAAAAATGGCTTTTTTTCCTTTGACATTTCAGCCATTTGGCGCTTTGCTATCAATGCATCGGCACCATCTTCATATGCATTATCCGGGGCATCGATACATTCACTAGATAGTTTAATAAATTTGGCAACATAGGCCCTTGACGCTGAATCCTTCAACCCCTTTGCCGCTGCTTCTTTCATGTATTTTTTTACCAACAGTTTGGTTTGGGGCGATTGATAACCCCCAACCAATATCGGCTCTCCCCATCCCGCTGCAAAATCATGTTCGCCGGCTTTTAAATAAGGAATACTCCAGGAAGGCAGATCATTTTGCTTGTCAATAGAAGTTGGGTGATAAATTTTTCCGATACCAGCAGTAGTATATCCCTGCCCAATAAAATACTGAGGAATGGTAACGATATCAGGATTGATGTCGCGCATCTGTGTTTTTAAATCCCAAATTTGGGTATAATCCGGTCGCTTGCCCGTCATTATGCTTGCACGCGTTGGTCCGCATACTGCTTGCTGGCAATAATTACTCAGAAATACCGTTCCCATTTTTGCGAGCCGATCGATATTGGGCGTTTGAATCAATTTGTCGCCGTAGCAACCCAATACGGGCTTAAGGTCATCGACGGCAATGAATAATATATTGGGCTTGGCTTTTTGCTGTGCCAATGCCGGAAGGCCTGCTAATAAGCTGACAGCGGCCGCTAACAAACAAATGGATCGTTTAATTTTTTTCATTTTTCTCTTTGTCTGATTTTTACTTGCCAATAAATTGTCCAAAACTTTTTTTATTACTTATAAGACGATTTTTAATACGTCAAACTGTCGAATTGAATTGCATAAAACTATTTTTCAAAAAGCAAAATGACCATTTCTTTCAATGCAAAGGCAGCAGAAAAAAAATCTTGGTTTATTTTCCTTCCTGTGATTTGAAAAATGCAACCATTTTCTGCAGCATTTCTTTCGACTCGGCTGAATAACTTTTTTCATTGACAACATTGATTGTCTCTTCCGGGTCTTTCTGGTAATCATACAATTCACTACCTACCACCAAACTGCTTTTAAATGGCTGCGAACTTCTAAAATTATCTCCCATCCAAATCGTATACCGGAAGCGACTCGTTCTGATAGAATAGCCCATGTATTTGCTACTTGAAAATCCCATTTTTTTTGCTTCTTCCTTTGACCCTGCTCTAGGGTATTGGCTTACCGCAAAATCTTTTACAGTTGCCGATGAGCTTTTCATTAAGGGCAATAATGATTTACCATCTAGTGAAGTTGGAATAGTAGATCCTGTCAATTCACATAAAGTAGGAAACACATCCACAGATTCTGTGGTAGCATTTGTTTTGGAGGGAGCTATTCCCGGGGCTGCAATGATTAGTGGCGCATGGGTGGCTTGTTCAAAATTGGTGTGCTTGCACCACAAATTATGATCACCCAGATGCCAACCATGATCACCCCACAAAACAATGATGGTGTTTTTTGTCAAACCCAATGAGTCAAGCGTATTCAATAAAATGCCTACCAATGCATCGCTGTACGAAACGGCAGCATAATAGCCATGGATCAGTTCCTGCTGTTTGGCCAAAGGCAAGGTTAACCCATAATTTTTTTGATCAGTGAAAGAAATCAATGGGGCTATGTCTGAATACTTTCTTATTTCACCAGCATCGGTATACGCAACAGGTACTGCATTTTTGGATGACTCTTGAAATTTTGCAACGGGCATGTCTGAACGCTTGTACAAATCCCAATATTTTTTTGGCGCTACAAAAGGTAAATGTGGTTTATGAATTCCCACCGCAAAAAAGAAGGGCTGGGTAGACTTGCTCAATTGAATCAAAATGTCTTTTGACCGGTATACATTGGCGCCATCTTCATAAGCATTGTCCGGTACATCTACCCCTTCGGTAGTGGGCTTTACTGATTCCTCTACATATAATCTGGCCTCTTTTTTCTTCAGTCCTTTTTCAGTAGCTTCTTTTAAAAGATTATTCGCTTGCAACTTTGTTGCTGGAGATTGGTACTGCCCCAAAACAGGTTCGCCCGTTTGCTGACTAAAGTACCCCTTTGCTGATTTGTAATAAGGAACGCTCCAGGAAGGGACATCCAATTCCTCGTCAACATTTCTAGGGTCGTATACTTTTCCAATTCCTTGCGTTGTGTAGCCTTGGCTGATAAGGTATTGTGGTAAACTCAGTATATCGGGATTTACATCACGCATAGGCGTTTTCAAATCCCATACCTTGGTATAATCGGGCCGCCTGCCAGTCAGCATGCTTGCCCTGGTAGGACCGCAAACCGCTTGCTGACAATAGTTGCTCATAAATACCGTTCCCATTTTTGCCAAGCGGTCAATGTTGGGGGTCTTAATTATTTGGTTGCCATAGCAACCCAAAATTGGTTTCAAATCATCAATGGCAATAAATAAAACATTGGGTTTTGTTGGTGATTGGGCAAAAAGATTTGGTACAATAATAAGCATTGCTGCAACGCCAATAAATACTCTTTTTTTTATTTGTAAGATCCCGAATGATGAATAATTTTTCATATGTACATTTTGCCAGGTGATATAAAATAGTATACCCGGATGATGATGTTATTTATTTTGTTTAGATACTATCAACTTATTTTAAAACCACTATCGGAAACGTCTGGGTAAGATGATCCGTTTTCAAGCAGATAAAATAATTGCCGCTTGCCAAATTTGGCATGGTAATCGTACGATTATAATCTCCTACCCCCTGTTGTTCATTTACTAAAATATTTTTTATTATACGCCCGCTTAGGTCCAATAGGTCAATTTTTACAACCGAACTTTCCAATAAGCGATAATAGACATGTGCTATTTTTGAAAGCGGATTGGGATACACATAAAACGAAATGTTGTTTTGAAGGCTGGCTGGTAATTTCACAGTAAGCACTTGTGGTACATCGGTTGCAGCATTGTAAGCTGCGTTACCGGATTGTGATGCAGTGATGATGGTGGTTCCTATTCCTACGATGGTAACGGTATTGTTAGTAATCTTTGCCACAGATGGATTGGAACTTTGATAAACAACTGCTAATCCTGCAGTAGACGTTGCCGTGAGAGAAAAGGGTGCATCAGAAATTATTTTAGCAGGCAATGCTCCAAACACAATGGTCTGACTAGCCTTCCCCACTACCAATGTTTGTGTAACATTGGCTGCGGAATTGTAAGATGCATTGCCTGTTTGTGAGGCAGTAATGATGGCACTGCCGATTCCTACGATGGTAAGGGTATTGTTTACAATCGTTGCAACAGCCGTATTAGAACTCTGGTAAGTCACTGTCAATCCAGCGGAAGAGCTAGCCGCAAGTGAAAAGGCTGGATCGATGATTGTCTTAGCCGCTATGGCTGCAAACGTAATGGTTTGATTGGCCTTTCCCACTGTTAGGGTTTGCGTAACATCTGCTGCTGCATTGTAAGATGCATTGCCTGGCTGTGATGCAGTAATGATGGTACTGCCGATTCCTACAATGGTAAGGGTATTGTTTACAATCGTTGCAACAGAAGTGTTGGAACTCTGGTAAGTCACTGTAAGACCAGCACTGGAAGTTGCAGCAAGTGAAAAACTTGCATCTGCTATTGACTTAGCCGCTAACACTGCAAACGTAATGGTTTGATTGGCCTTTCCCACTAGTAAGGTTTGCGTAACATTCGGCGCAGCAACATATTCATCGCTACCAGCCTGTGATGCAGTGATTACAGCAGTCCCAGCTCCTACTATAGTAACCATATTATTTACAATCGTAGCCACAGAGCTATTGGAACTCTGGTAAGTTATTGCCAGCCCAGAGGTTGCGGTAGCACTGGGTGTAAATGCTGCATCGGCAATCGACTTAGCTGGTATGGCTGCAAAACTAATTGTTTGAAGCTTGGGTCCATTCAAATACGAAGGCCCAACCTGTGTTACTAATAATGGATGGTTGGTAATAGTTCCGGTGGTGTCCTCATCACATCCTACATCTTTTAAAGACTTGGTGACAGGCCTAGCTTGTCCGCTAATGTCAAATAATAAAGTAGGGTCGTCATCGATATTGGCAATATCTACAATCGCCGGATAGGCCGAACTCGCTGCGTTAATTGCAGGGCTCGATGCAGTAATTCCCTTATAGCCATTCGCATTGGTGGTCAACAACGGGTCCACATTCGTCATGCCAGCTGTAATCGGTATACCCAAGGTTCCACTACCAATATTTCCCAACCAGGTAGTTCCCGAATTGGCATTTTTGAAAATAGACCCCGAAGTTTTTTTAAAAATATTATTAGCCCAAGTATTGTTGGTAGCACCTGCACCACCCAAATCGATAGAGCCGCAATTATAAAAAGTATTGTGAATAAAATTGACGTTGACTAAATTACTGGTTCTAGGTGCATCAACGGTAGGTGGGACAAGTGGAGTCACATATACATAGGTAACCGCATCTGCACTGCTGCCAATGCCTGAATTTTCAAAGTAATTGTTATAGCAATAAATATTGCTGGCTTCCTTTACCCTGATACCTCCCGCATTGATAAAGAAATTGCTATAGGCTGCATTGTCATCGCCATTTCTAAAACATAGCATCCCATTTTGCTGATTGGTGAACGTGCAAAAACGGATGACATTCTCCCTGCTTTTTACTGAAATAGTTTCACTGTCGCCCAAACCGGTATTGTTGAAATAACAATGCTCCACAATGGTACGCGATGCATTGAGTGCTTCTGCTCCCAAACCGATGCGGATGGGTTCATTTCCATAGTCGGCGCCCAAACCATAATAATTTTGAAAAGAGCAGTATCGAATGATATGATACCCCGGAACAGTAGCTGAGGTGGAGATCTGGATGGTGCAACCGACCTCCGCGGCAGCGGGTTTTTTTTCAATATTGCAATAGGATATTTCGTTGTACTGGGTGCCTGCTTTTACCTCAATGTATTTTTTGGCACTATACCCACTAAAATTTAATTGTGTCAATACATTGTGACTGCCATACACTTCTATCAGGTAAGCAGTACCGATATCCCCCTGAGTAAATTGAAAGCCGCTAAATACAATATAATTTCCCGTTATATTAATATCATTGGTGCCATTGAGGTACACGCCGCCGGGAGTTTCTGCCAGCACCGTAATATTGCTTTTGCTGATATTTAAAACATTGCTTAGGTAGGTGCCATTTGCTAGCACAATACTATCCCCTGCCTGGGCACTATTAATAGAAGCCTGCAAAGCAGCTACTGTATTAACTTTGATGGTACCTGCAAACACAGTTATGCCTGATAGCAAATTCATCAAGCATGAAATTCCCAAGAGCAACGCTGCCAAAAAAAATTTTCTTATCAATGATTTCATCTTTACTTCATTAAATTTACTATAGCCTGAAACTTGTATACGAACAACATTACAGGATGGTTTCGATGGCAAACAAACGAATTGCAGTTCACCAATAAAAATAGGGACTACTTTGTTTCCTGCGTCTTAAAAAATACAATCATTTTATTGTACAGGTCTTTGGAAATAGCTGCATATTTTTTATCGTCTACCGCATTCACTTTTTCTAAAGGATCCTTCACATAATCATACAATTCCTTTGCATATACTTTCTTTTCGCTAAAGGGAGCCTTACTGGTAAAGTCATTCATCCAAATGGTAAAGCGGTATTTGTCGGTGCGCAGGCTATATCCCATCAGATTGCCATCGGCATAACCGAGTTTTTTCATTTCTTCCTTTTTTAAATGACGAGGATACTGGCTTACTGAAAATGCCTTCACTGAAGCCTTGTTATTTTTCATAATAGGCGTCAGGCTTTTTCCATCCAAATTTGCGGGAATCGGCGATCCAGCCAGGTCGCAGATGGTGGGAAAAATGTCCACATGCTCGGACTGGGAGTTGGATTTACCCGGCTTCATTCCCGGAGCTGCAATGATTAATGGAGCTCGGGTAGCCTGCTCAAAAGTAGTATGCTTGTTCCAAAGGTCGTGATCACCCAGGTGCCAGCCATGGTCGCCCCAAAGCACAATAACCGTATTGTTCAAAGTGCCCAATGAATCGAGTGTGTTTAACAGAATGCCCACCTGTGCATCCATATAAGAAATAGCCGCATAGTATCCATGCACCAGTTCCCTTTGTTTTTCAGGCTGAAGGCCGATTTGCAAATCCGCCTCAGGCATTGTTACAAACTGAGGGATATCTGTATAATTTCTCAACTCACCCGAACGGTGATACGCAATCAGCGGACTGTTTTTAGCATGTTCCTGAAAGGTTGCCAAGGGCATATCAGCGCGGTTATACAAATCCCAATATTTTTTGGGGGCCACAAAGGGCAAATGCGGTTTATGCAAACCCACCGCCATAAAAAATGGTTTATTATCCTTTGACAATTGTATCATTTGCGCTTTTGACATCAATGCGATGGCCCCATCTTCATAGGCATTGTCAGGCACATCGATGCACTCAGTGGAAGGCCCCTTTGTGCTGGTTGGGTTCTCGTCATCCTC
>CANJAW010000083.1:0-8865 GCA_947472215.1 Chitinophagaceae bacterium | reverse complement strand
TCATACATTAGGTCATTGAAAGTAGGCGCTGCAATTGTAGCAAGCCCCGCACGTCTACGAACCAAATTAAAAGGTATGGTAGCAGCCGCTACTGTAGTGGTTCTAGTGGTAGGTCCGCCACCATTTAAATTCATAATAGCTTCTGCATCGATCAGCAATACATCTGCATACCTCAAAGCTGGAACATTCAACCCTGCAGCCCAACCGGTATATTCATCCTTGTAAGGTGCATTGTATTTCACACAAACAATCGGAGATTGGTTATTGGGAGCCTGAAGAATATCTGTAGAGCCATTGTAAGTAATTACATCCACTCCACGTTTTGCAACAGTCGCTTTTTTTCTAAGATCTCCCACTTGATAAGCATTATAGAGATTAACAGTAGCGCTTACCAGTCTCCATCCCTCTCCCATTGGTTCTGGATGCGTTCCACCCCAAACATTATTAGGCAACATTAGTACAGGTGTAATTGGGTACTCACCCAAGCGTGCTCCCAAACCAAAGAGAATCTCTGCATCATTTTCGTGTTGAATAGTGAAAATATCTGCATAGCTTGTAGTCAGGCTATGTTTACCAGAACTGATTACAGTTTCAGCAGCTGTTTTGGCATCGCTCCATTTCTTTTCGTAGGCATAAACTTTGGCAAGCATACCCCAAGCGGCTCCTAGTCCTGGGCGTCCTTCTTCGTGCTCCCAAGCAAGTTGTGTAGTCGCATTTTTCAGCGTAGTTTCAATCACTGCCCAGGTTTCAGCTTCTGTTTTGCGAACCAGTGCTGCAGCAGGATCTTTTGAATCGTAAATAGGTAGACCACCATAACGGGCAGCTAACTCATAGTAAGAAAATCCCAGTAAGAAATTGGCTTCTCCTAAAATTCTTTTTTTCTGAGCAGCATCCATTGAAATGCCGGGAACATTGGTTAAAACATCCGTTGCCCTTTTGATAGTTTTATAATAGGACACGTAGCTATTATGACTAAGGTCACCTTCATTGTTTTGAAGTGCCCTGAATTCTGACATAGCAATATAATCCGAATAATTATCATTCATATAGGCATTGTCACCAAAAGTTTCAATACTGCACCACTCTTCACCGCCAAGTGCTTCTTCATCCTGTAAAGGAGTATATACACCTGCCAGAGCTGATTCTGCCTGTGCGGCAGTTTTCCAAAATACTGCATCGGTAAACTCATGGGGCTGTTTGTCTAAAAAATCTTTTTTACATGACACCAGCAAAACTGGTATCATCAAGATGGGAATATATTTTTTCATATTATTCATGATTTGATGGAATTAAAAATTAAAGTTAACGCCAAATAGAAAGGCTTTTGCCATTGGATAAGTTCCCTGATCAACCCCAAACATATTGTTGCTGAATCCTCCCTCAGAACCAACTTCAGGATCAAATCCGGTGTACTTGGTAATCGTAATCAGATTTTGCAAGGTGAGGAAAACCCTCAATTTAGAAATCTTATCACCCGTTAGCTTTTTGTCAAAAGTATAGCCAAAGGTTAGGTATTTTAAACGGGCAAAACTTCCATCTTCTAAGTAAAGAGTGCTATATGTTTTATTGCTGTTCAAATCTTTGATGGTAACTCTGGGAACAGTTGTGCTTTTTGAAGCTGGAGTCCAACGGTCCAATATTTCAGGACTATTGTTGTAGCCAGAACCTTGCATAAATACACCACCCAATTTAAGGCCATTAAATATTTTATTTCCCTGGCTGCCAATCCATAGCATGCTGACGTCAAATCCCTTATACTCCCCATTAAAATTGAAGGAAGCTGTAAAAGTAGGAAAGCTATTGCCTGCATTGAATCGATCATTTGCACCAATCACTCCGTCCTTATTGATATCCGCAAACTTTACATCTCCAGCTACTGCATAGGGCTGTATTTTACCACCTGCAGAATTTTTGTAATTGTCTACTTCAGTTTGACTTTGGAAAATACCTAAAGCATTGAGTACATAAAAATGACCTAATGGTTGTCCTTCGGAAATTCTACCAACGCTTACATTCTTATAGTTGGCGGCATATATTTCTTTACTGCCTGCAATACCGAAAGAGGTCAATTTATTGGTAACAGTAGCTACATTTCCAGTGATGGAATATTTAAATTGGTTTTCCCGGTTACTACGATAAGTAATGCCCATATCGAATCCTTTATTGGACACTTCTCCTGCATTGCGAAAAGGGGCTGAACCCACTCCCAATGATGAAACCATTGGAACCTGCACCAAAATATCAGTAGTTTTCTTATCAAAATAATCAGCTGTCAATGAAAGTCGGTCATTGAGAAAACTTGCATCAATACCTATATCAGTTTGAGTAGTTACTTCCCACTGGATATTGGGATTTGAATAGCGATTTTGAGCAACCGCTGTATAAGCATTTCCTGCCAATGTAGGAGAACCTACACTACTTACAGTACTATAATATTGGTAGTTAGGGATTTTATCATTACCCAACTGTCCCCAGCTAGCGCGTAATTTTAAATCAGAAATAGTACTAGATAATCCTTTGAAGAAATTCTCTTTAGAAATTCTCCAACCTCCCGAAACGGAAGGAAAAACACCCCAACGTTTGTCTGAAGGGAATTTAGAAGAACCATCCGCACGAAGGTTGGCTGCAAATAAATATTTGTCAGAAAACTCATAGCTTACCCTTCCAAAATAACTTTGCAAAGCATAATCATCTGCACTTCCAGATGCATGATTGGGGAAACTACCTGCATTATTATAATAGCGCAAAGCAGGACTTTCATTACTAAAATCAAACCCCGTTCCAGCATTCAAACCTTCGCTGATACCTGATTCCATCGACATACCAGCAAGAGCTGCTACATGATGTTTGCTAAACCGCTTATCAAAGCTTAGGGTATTGTTCCAGATTTGTGTACTACCATTTCCGTAACTTTCATTCAAACTATTTCTTCCTTCTAGTCCACGACCTCCGCCAATAGCGATAGATTGGAAGCCCTTGTTTTTTGAATTACCTGAACTATAGGCCACATCAGATTTAGCAGTAAACATATTCAGGAATTTATATTCGAGGTATAGATTACCACCAATGGAAGTTCCATTTGATGTATTGTCTTTTACATTAATGGAAGCTACTGGATTAGGGAAATCTCCTGTAGGGGTTCCGTAAATTTGATTGGCTTCATCCACCCAAACAGGTGTATTACGCATATTGAAAAGTGCAGCACTCAATACCCCGTCATAACCACCACGTATTTCGGCACGCTTGGTATTTGACACTACTACTGAGAAATTTTCTCCAAATGTAAGGTTCTTGGCAATTTCATGCTGGCTATTAAATCTTACATTGTACCTTTTTGAGTTGGTACCAACTACAATTCCATTATTATCAAGGTATCCTAAACTAAATAAGTAGTTAGAGGTAGCACCGCCACCCTGAATACTCATACTTTGGTTTGATACATAAGCAGCTTGTAATATTTCTTTAAACCAATCGGTTCTGGTAACCGCATTTTTTGGATCATTGTAATAGTTCCAGATAGATTCTGAACTTGGTGTAGCATCGTTGGTAAGTGCCTCTTTATGAATCAAATTTCTTTGTGCTGCATCCAATGAAGTTGGCATTCTCCATGCCGATTGAATACCCTGACTACTATTGAAAGAGATAGCGGCTTTTTGGTTTCTTTTACCTTTTTTGGTAGTTACGATTACCACACCATTAGCACCTCTTGATCCATAGATAGCTGCTGAAGCGGCATCTTTAAGTACAGTTAAACTTTCTATATCTGCAGGATTTAGATCACCTATTCCACCGATTATTCCATCTACTACATATAGTGGACTATTATCATTTATCGAACCTGAACCCCTAATCCTAATCTCAACTCCACTACCTGGCTCTCCTGAATTTTGAATTACCGTTACACCGGCAGCCTGGCCTTGTAAGGCATGTGCCACAGATTGGTTAACCCCTTGATTCAATTTTTCGGCAGCTACGGTGGAAACTGATCCTGTAAGATCAGCCTTCTTTTGAGTACCATAACCAATTACAACAACATCATCCAATTTTTTAACCTCCTCAATAAGTACCACAGTCATAGTTGTTTGACTAGCTAATTTTTCCACAGAGCTATATCCAACCAATGAAAAAACAAGGGTTGCCTTATAATCAGCAACTTCAATAGAGAAATTACCGTCCCGATTGGTAACGGAAGTTATTGAAGCTCCTTTTACTTTTACTAATACGCCTGGCAAAGCAGCGCCTTGTGCGTCGGTTACTTTACCGGTTACTTTTACAGCGGTCTCTGCTGAATTTCCGGAAATAATTTTCTCAGAAATTGAACTGGCATAGAGTCCGGGAGAGATTACTACAGCCCCTAAGAGTAGTAGCGTAACGGTCGCTTTTTTAACGATTGATTTCCATTTCATAATTGATTAGATCTAGTGATTAATAATAGTTAACATGAACAAATATATAAAAAATATAATATTAAAATTTGTAAAGAAGGGAAATTTCAAGTATTGCATCTTTAGCAATCCTACAGCATAGCAAGCTGGCAATCAGTTAGTAAATTTTGGTTAATAAAATACAGTAATAGAAATCAAACATAAACTGAAAAAAAATACATATGTAATCGATTTACGTATAATATTCTTCAATTTACGCAACATACTAGTTCCAAAACAAATAAAGCTGAAATTATTGGAAGAATATGGTACAAAAGGGGCATTAATTTAACTGAAATTAATTCCTTTAGAAAAATTTTTACTTGAACCTTTTTTAGAACAAACCCGCAACTGGCATACAAAACCGCCGTTAAGTCATGGCTATTTATACAATTAGATAAAATGCGGCATAAGACAACTTGAATATAACTAAAGCAGAGTCTATCTACCGCTTTTTTGCAAAAGACCTGACAAGGTCAAATACAATCGGAGCAAATCGGTAAAATAGTTTTTTATACTAAAGGGTTAATCTTAGACCAAGGAAGCGAAGGGTAAAATGGGGATATAGTAGGGTTACCAACGTTTTGATAGTTAAAATCTACACTACTACCCTTTCTGCCAATTCCGCTTGCAATATATTTTCTATTCCTCTAAGCAGCGCATCGGCAGTAAAGGAAATACTATCAATATGTTGCTCCACCAAGAATTTTGCAAATGCAGGAAAATCACTGGGTGCCTGTCCGCACAATCCAATTTTAACCCCAGCGGATTTTGCCTTATAGATCATAGTTGCAATCATTTCTTTGGCTGCTTCATTCTGTTCACTAAATAGGTCACTGATTATTGCAGAATCACGGTCGATACCAAGTGTAAGCTGGGTAAGGTCATTTGATCCGATAGAAAAACCGTCAAATAGCTGAGCAAATTTTTCGGCCAGTATCACATTACTGGGAATTTCGGCCATCACATAAATTTCGAGGTTATTAACTCCTTGCTCAAGTCCAAATCTTTTCATTACGGCAATCACTTTATTCCCTTCCTCAATAGTTCTACAAAAAGGTATCATCACTTTTACATTGGTCAATCCCATTTCATTTCTCACTTTTACTATTGATTCACATTCCAGTCGGAACCCCTCCTTGTATAAATCGTGGTAGTACCTGGATGCGCCCCTAAAGCCAATCATTGGATTTTCTTCTTTAGGCTCGAAATCTTTGCCTCCTATCAAATTGGCATATTCGTTGGTTTTAAAATCGCTCATTCTTACAATAACATCTTTGGGATAAAATGCAGCGGCAATGGAAGCTACCCCCTGCGACAATTTATCAACAAAATACGCTTCCTTATCTGGGTAATGGTGGGTAAGTGATTCAATTTGCTGGCGTACTGCAGGATCTTTCAGTTCGGAAAATTTTACCAGCGCCATTGGATGAATCTGAATGGCATGTGTAATAATAAACTCTATTCTCATCAAACCCACACCATCATTAGGATAAAAAGACCATTTAAATGCTTTATCAGGGTCACCAACAATCAACATTACTTCTGTGAACTCGGGCATTGTAACATTGGAAAAATCCAAGGAAGTTTCTTTGAAATTCAATTTGCCTTTATACACAAAACCCGTTTCCCCTTCACAGCAGGAAACGGTTAACATTTCTCCATCAGTAATCCGATGGGTAGCATTACCGCAACCAACAATTGCCGGAACTCCGAGCTCTCTAGCAACAATGGATGCATGGCTTGTTCGTCCTCCCTTATTGGTTATAATTGCACCTGCATTTTTTAATATCGGATCCCAATCTGGACTGGTTAAATCGGTAACCAGTATTTCACCTGGCTGCAATTGACTAGAATCTTGGGGAGATAATAAAACCCGGGCGATGCCGGTGGCTACAGAAGACCCCACCGCATTTCCTTTCGTAATAACCTCCCCTTTACTTAACAACTGATATTCTTTTACCAATAAAGGATTTTTTTGTGAATGAACCGTTTCAGGCCTAGCCTGGATAATAAAAATCTCTTGCGTAATACCATCTTTAGCCCATTCAATATCCATCGGCTGATTATAATGATTTTCAATTATCAAAGCCCATTTTGCCACCCGAATCACTTCCTCGTCACTCAACACAAACTGCTCCTGTTTATCTTTTGGAGTAGCTACATTTATAATAGGGTTATTTTCATCGGTACCATAGATCATTGTCATTGATTTTTCACCAATTTTTTTTCTTACGATGGCATTTTTGCCCTGTAATAGAGTGGGCTTGAAAATAAAAAACTCATCTGGTGTAACCGTTCCTTGTACAATATTTTCTCCTAGGCCCCAAACACCACTTAAGTGAATAATATTCCGAAAACCAGATTCCGGCTCTAGGGTAAACCCAACACCTGAAGAAGCTTTATCAGAGCGAACCATTTTTTGTATACCTACAGATAGGGCAACTTTTTCATGTGCAAAGCCATTGTCTTCACGGTACTTAATTGCCCGGTCGGTATAGAGGGAGGCGAAGCATTTTTTAACAGCAGCTAAAACGGCTTCCTCCCCTTTGACATTAAGGAAACTTTCATGTTGTCCAGCAAAACTTGCTTGTGGCAAGTCCTCTGCAGTAGCACTACTTCGGACAGCTACTGCTAAATTATTTTCCCCACATAAATATTTATATGCTGCAGTAATGGAATCAATTAGCGCTAAGGGAAGTTGTACATCCAGTAATAATTTTCTAGCCTTTGCACCAATTACTGTAAGGTTGGAATAGTTTTTTTTATCTAACTGCAGCATAAGCAAGCTGAGTGGAGCTTGCAATGAATTTTGAGAAAGAAAAGCTTCAAATCCAACAACGGTAGTGGCAAAGCCATCAGGTACCGGAATACCCTTGGAGGAGAGTTTAGAAAACATTTCCCCTAAAGATGCATTTTTTCCACCTACAGATGCAATGTCCGTAATACTGATTTGACTAAACGCTTTGATGTAAGTATTCATAGCAAGAAATTAAAGGGTACCCAACAATTTTGATGCAAAAACAAACAAGGCTACTCATGAATAGCCATTACAGGAACATGGCTGTGTAATACCATTTGTTTGCTATGACTACTATGAATTAATGTATCAAAAAAACTATGCCGCTTTGGCAAGACCACTAACAGATCAATCTGGTTTTTTTCTGCAAAATCCATAATCCCCTCATCCGTTTGATCACTAGCTATGAAATGATAATGAGGAAGCAAGGGAGCCAGCATTTCCTCCAGCAAACCAGACTGAAAAACAGTATTTGGGTTGAATGATTTTTCCTTGTCAGTATTAAGAATATGGAGCTCTGCAGAAAAGTCTTTTACTAAATTTTGTATTTCTTCGACAGGTATACTATCAACCACTTTTTCAAAGTCGCAAGCCAAACCAATTTTTTTAATGCCTGAAAAAGAAGTATTTATAGGCACAGTAATCAAAGGCCAGGTTAAATGCTGCATCGCATAAATGGTATGCCCACCAAAAAATAGCCGTTCTGCAGCGGTAGTACCCTGGCTTCCCATTACTACTGCATAAGGCTGTATCCTTTCGCAAACATTTTTCAAACCTGGAAAAAACTCTCCTAGTCTAAGTTCCGTTTCAATCTTTAATTTCGCCCCCCTTTTTAATGACAATTCCCCCCTTAATCGATTGATATTTTTTTCAGCATCCTTCCTCATTTCCTCTTCCGTGTAAGCTACTGGCACTTCGAGATATATAACTGGCATTTGATACACATGCAATAATAAAATAGTCGCGTGGATTGCCAAGGCAAAGTCGGCGGCATAATTAGCAGCATTAGAGGCTGCGGGAGAAAAATCAGTTGCTACGATTAATGTTTTCATGTACTTACATTTATTGGTTGATGTTTAAATTTGAAAGCAATCGAATTCAGATTTCTTACATTGAAATATGATCTCTAATTAAAATTAATAGTCATATTTTATTATACGTTTTCTTATATACTTTGAACCCAGTTTTACCCTATACTAAACTCAGTTCTGAAAAATAATAGACCGTAATATCCAATCCTCTTTAGGGACATTACAACCAATAATTTATTTACCCCATCTGACTATTTAATTAAAAAAATTGTATCAATGCGATATGGCCGTACCCCTTCAACACTTCAGTATCCACAAACTCCACATCCCCTCCATTTTCGAGTACTTTTTCCATCACATCATCCACCGCATCCCTTATGTAAGAAAATTTATTATAGGGCTCCTCCAATGCTTCTAACAAATTAGCTCCACTGCCAAGATGTGCAGCATATTGAAAGTTTTTTTCAACAACCAGCAGGCGACCTTTTTTACTCATGGCTTCTTTCCAAACATCCTTAATCCCGAAAGCCAACTTCTTTTTACTAGCAGCCTCATCTAACCGATTGAGTATGTCTTTTTGCTTCACTTTTTTCCAGTCTGAGATGGATGG
>CANJAW010000082.1:0-8870 GCA_947472215.1 Chitinophagaceae bacterium | reverse complement strand
GGCTAATAATTTATTGACCACATTCATATCTGCTTTACCCTTGCTCAATTTTTTCACTTCCCCAGCAAAGAGTCCAATCAGGCCTTTTTTTCCACTTCGATATTCTTTTACTTTATCAGGCATTTTGTTCATCACTTCATCGACCCAGCTGGCAACAGAATCGCTGTTACTTTCCTGCAACAGATTAAGTTCTGTGGCTACCTGCAATGGATTGTTTTTCGGATCCTGAATGAGGGCAGATAAAATTTTAGTGGAAGCGATGCTAAAATTCACTTTCCCTTCCTCTACCAATTGTATCAATGCAGCAATTTTTTCTGGACTAAGCGGAAAAGCATCCAGTTCAATTGCATGGTCATTGAGGTATGATTTAATGGGCCCCATCAACCAGTTGACTGCCGCTTTGTAGTTGGAACTATGCTGAATAATGTTTTCAAAATAATTCACCAGTGACTTGTCACTGCAAATCACCTGTGCATCATAAAGGGGAAGCTGAAACACCTCCCTATACTTCAGTTCCAGCGCGTCTGGCAGAGCGGGTAGTGAATCTTTAACCGCTTGTAAAAACTCATCCGTAATATGAAAAGGAGTAAGATCCGGATCGGCAAAATAGCGGTAATCATCTGCATCCTCTTTGCTACGCAATGAAAAACTGGTGTTGTTGTCGGCATCAAAACTTCTTGTTTCCTGCACCACTGAGGCGCCGCTTTCCACGATATCGATGAGTCGGTCTACTTCCAGATCAATGGCTTTTTTTACATTGCGGATACTGTTCAGATTTTTAACTTCTACTCTGGTTCCTAATTTTTTTTCACCTTTCAGCCGAATGGAAATATTAGCATCACAGCGCATACTTCCTTCTTCCATATTTCCATCGCAAATATCTAGCCAGCGTACTAGCCGTCTTAATTCAGTGATGTAAGCAAATGCCTCTTCGCTACTATGCAGATCGGGTTCGCTCACAATTTCGAGTAAGGGAACGCCTGCACGGTTAAGGTCGATGGCGGTATAGTTTTCGTCTACATCATGCAAGCTTTTTCCAGCATCTTCTTCAATATGGATTCGGTTGAGTTGGATATTGCGAACTTCGTTGTTGACATTGATTTTTACAAAACCATTTTTGCAGATTGGAGTGGTATGCTGACTTATTTGGTAACCTTTAGGGAGATCGGGGTAAAAATAATTTTTGCGGGCAAAATAATTTTCCTGTTCAATTTCGCATTGCAGTGCCAAGCCTAATTTAATAGCAAATTCAATGGCTTTTTTATTCATCCTAGGTAAAGTACCGGGATGGGCTAAAGTTATAGGGCTAATATGGGTGTTTGGTGCAGCACCAAAGGAGGCGCTATCACCACAAAAAAGTTTACTATTGGTTTGCAGTTGGGCATGCACTTCCAGGCCAATTACTACTTCGTATCTATCATTTTTCATTGCAGCGCAAAGGTAAGGAAGTTAGCGGTGACTCACCCCACCCGGTGACTCACCCCACCCGGTGACTCACCCCACCCGGTGACTCACCCCACCCGGTGACTCACCGGAAACAGTTAAAGAGCAATCTTAAATTAAAGCAAAGATTTAATGGTTTCTATTACTTCCTTTAGATTGCCAATATTCTGTCCTCCAGCAGTAGCGATGGTAGCCTGACCGCCCCCACCCCCTTGAATTAACCCCGCCACCTGTTCACGGATAATTTTAGCAGCATCCAATTTTTTTGCTGCAACTACTGTTTCTGAAATTCCCAATGCCACAAATGCTTTTCCGTCAATGTTGGCACAAAGAACGATTACATGGTCGTGTTGATGATTTTTACAATCCACACATAGTTTTTTTAATGCATCGGCACTAGTTACTTCTATAATTTCACCTACAAAAGTTACCTTATCGATGATCTCGTCTTTTTGCAATAGTTCATTGCGTATACCAACCAATTGCCTTGCTTCGAGCCCTTCAATTTTTTTGGTAAGGGCACTATTTTCAGAAGATATATTTTCGATATATTTTTGAATGTTGACGGGGTTTTTCAACGAAGTTCGGATGGCACTTAATTCTGAAAATGTTTGGTGGATGTATTGTTCTGCGGCAGATCCACACACTGCTTCAATTCTACGAACACCCGCTGCTACTGCTGCCTCGTGTTTAATTTTAAAAATTCCCAGTTCCCCGGTAAACCCCACATGGGTGCCGCCACACAATTCCAACGAGTACTGTGGATCCATGATTACCACTCTGACAGTATCGCCATATTTTTCGCCAAACAAAGCCATTGCACCTAAGGCTATTGCCTCATCTTTGTGCATAGATCGTATTACCACCGGTATATTTTCTCTAATTTTCTCATTGACCAATTTTTCTACTGCAGCAACTTCCTCTTCTGTTACTTTACTAAAATGAGAGAAATCGAAGCGAAGTTGTTCTTCATTAACAAGGCTACCCTTTTGAGCCACATGCTTGCCCAATACATTGCGTAAAGCAGCATGCATTAAATGGGTTACACTGTGGTGAACAGAAATCTCCTGCCTTCTTGCTGCATTTACTTTCGCTACTACCGGGCCATCAATTGCAATCGGCAACTGATCGGTAAAATGAATAATGAGGTCATTCTCTTTTTTTGTATTGGTAACCTCAATCGTTTCCTGCCCAAAATAAAGTGTACCGGTATCGCCTACCTGCCCGCCGCTTTCTGCGTAAAATGGAGTGGCAGCAAGGATTAGCTGATAAAATTCTTTCGACTTGGAGGATACTTTACGGTACTTAATCACCGAAGTTTCGGTTTCCAATGAGTCGTAACCTGTAAATTGGTTGGCTACCTTATCAACCAAGGTAACCCAATCTTCAGTGTCGAGTACGGCTGCAGAACGACTGCGATTTTTTTGTTGCTGCATTTCTTTTTGAAAACCAGCCTCGTCTACCTTTAAATTATTTTCAGTAGCGATAAGCATCGTTAGGTCAAGTGGAAAACCAAAGGTATCATATAGTTCAAAGGCGATAGCCCCGTCAATAACCTTAGTTGATTGTGATTGATGGATGGTTTCATCCATTCTTTTTAAACCCTTGTCAAGTGTCCTTAAGAAGGCCTCTTCTTCTTCCTTCACTACTTTGCTCACAAAATCCAATTGCTGTATCAGCTCCGGAAAAACCATTTCAAATTGTTTTGCCAATAAGGGAAGTAGTTGAAATAATAAGGGTTGTTTGTAGTCTAAATAAGAGTAGTAGTACCGAACGGCTCTTCTTAAGATTCTTCTAATTACATAGCCGGCTCCTGTATTAGAGGGAAGCTGGCCGTCGGCAATAGCAAAACTGATGGCTCTGATATGATCGGCGAGTACACGAAATGCAACTGCTCCTTCCCAGCCACCACCAATAGCAGTAATGCCGGAAGCGGCTTTAGCGGAGTCGGCGGGAGTTAGGGCGGGGTCATATACTTTACCCGTTATTTTTTCAATGGCTTGGATAGTGCCACTAAAAATATCAGTGTCGTAGTTGCTGGTTTTACCCTGCAATACCCTTACTAGGCGTTCAAACCCCATTCCGGTATCAACATGCTGGGCTGGCAAGGGTTCCAAACTTCCGTCTTTTTTACGGTTGAACTGGATAAATACATTGTTCCAAATCTCAATTACCTGCGGGTGGTCATTGTTAACTAGTGTACTTCCTTCAATTTGTTTTCTTTCTTCAGCAGGCCTACAGTCTACATGAATTTCAGTACAGGGTCCACAGGGTCCGGTATCACCCATTTCCCAAAAATTATCTTTTTTGTTGCCTAATAAAATTCGGTCTTCGGCAACATATTTTTTCCATTCAGTAAAGGCTTCTTCATCCCTGGGTAAACCTTCTTTTGCATCACCTTCAAAAATGGTTACATATAATTTATCTTTATCTAATTGGTACACATTGGTAAGTAATTCCCAGCTCCAGGCGATGGCTTCTTTTTTAAAATAATCACCAAAGCTCCAATTACCGAGCATTTCAAACATCGTATGGTGGTAGGTATCTACGCCTACTTCTTCCAGATCGTTGTGTTTTCCGCTTACCCGAAGGCATTTTTGAGTATCAGCAGCGCGTTTATAGGGAGCAATTTTATTGCCTAGAAAATAGTCTTTAAACTGGTTCATTCCTGCATTGGTAAACAATAGGGTGGGGTCATCTTTTAAAACTATGGGCGCAGAAGCTACGACGGTATGCTCCTTGGATTGAAAGAAATCAAGGAATTGCTGGCGTATTTCGGCGGCGGTTAATTGGCTCGTCATTGAAGCAGTTGTCTTTATTTCGTCATTTTGGGGCATAAACCTTACTATTTTTGGATGATTTTTGCAATAGTTCAGGTTATCTTTGCGCCTGAAACGAATGCTTGGCGCAAAGGTAAAGAATTCAGTGTTGAGTTAATGAACGTGTATATAAAATGGACTATACCATTATTATGTAAAGAATAGCTGTAAATTCAATCATCCAAAAAAATGCAAACCCACAAGGTTTTTGGGCAATGAAAAAGATAAAATATTTTTATAATACCAATACACTTCGCTATGAAAAGCTGGTAACACCTCTACGGGTGTTATTGCTGAGGGTGTTTGGTGCTTTCTCAGTGCTAATAGTCAGTTCAACCCTCGTAATTTGGGTGTACACCAAATTTATTCCCCGGCCTTCTGATAAGGAATCGAATTTGAGGCTTGAATTAATGAAGGACAATTACAATGTTTTAAATGACAAGGTAAAAACCCTCCAACAGCAAATGGCAGGACTTGAAAAGAGGGACAATGAAGTTTATCGCTCAATTTTTGAGGCAAAGCCGCTGCCAGATAGCGCAAGGGCCCAGTTGACAGAAAAGAAAAAAGAGGTGGAAAAGGTGAACGTGATGAATGATGAGCTGTTGGGCAAGGAGATTGCCGTTTCATTGAATAATATCAGTGCAAGGGTTGTTTACCAGTTCAACAGTTACAAACAAATTGAAAAGCTGATCAACAATCAGGAAAATAAATTGGCGAGCATTCCGGCCATCCAACCGGTGAGCAATAAAGACTTGACCAGGATTGCGAGTGGCTTTGGTTATCGGATCCATCCTATTTATGGAATCCCAAAAATGCATGAGGGGTTGGATTTTACCGCTAGCCAGGGAACACCCATTTATGCAACCGGGGATGGAAGGGTAACTACCTCAGGTATGGCCGCGGGGAAGGGCAACCATGTAATTATTAACCATGGGTATGGATATGAAACGGTGTATATGCATATGGTACGTATCAAAGCAAGAGACGGGCAATTGGTAAAAAGAGGACAGATTATTGGGTGGGTAGGTAATACGGGTGCAAGTACAGGCCCGCATTGTCATTATGAAGTGCATATATTTGGAAGGCCTGTTGACCCAGTTTACTTTTTCTTTAATGACCTTAGTGCAGAACAATATGATCGCTTACTTAAATTAGCTGCCACTGGCAGTGCTAAAAGTTTTGATTAACTTTAAACAATGGCATTCAAACAAATAGCATTCGATTTTGGGGATTTACCTCAGAAACCTAAACCGGAAAATATTTTAATTCCGGAAGAGCAAGTAATGCCTGCAGTAGAAATAGTGCCCGAAGCGGAGCCGCTTGCGGAGCTAGAAGAGATTGCTGAAACACAAGTGTTGGCGGAAGAAAATGTGTTTGTTGAATCTTCATTACTAATCGATGTAGAAGGGTTGAAGGATGAGGTGGTAGCAATTGAAATGGAGGTTGTTGAAGTAAAAATACCATTGCTTCAAAAGGAGCCATCGTCCAAAAAAACTCCTGCAATTCAGCAGGCAGTTCGAAATATCCCTGAAAAGGCCAAGTCAACTAGGGGAAGAAAGAGTGTCAAGGAAATGAGCGAAGGTGTAGCATTCATTGACGTTCCCGCCGACGATATCTTATTTCAAAAAATGTATTATACAATTGGAAAGGTTGCAGAGATGTTCAAGGTGAATCAATCACTGATAAGATTATGGGAAAACGAGTTCGATGTATTAAAGCCAAAAAAGAATGGCAAGGGAGACCGCTTGTTTAGGCCAGAAGATATAAAAAACATTCAACTCATTTATCATTTAATGAGAGAAAGAAAATATACCATGGAGGGAGCTAAAGATTTTATTAAAAACAATAAGAAGGCCTCAGAAAAATTCTCAACAATCGAATCGCTTAAAAAATTGAAAGGATTTTTAATTGAACTGAAGGCAAACCTCTAATTAGCTAAATACTTGTCTGCCGATTCCCTTTCGGTTTAAGAAAAATAAATCAATTGGCCAAGCGTAAAAAATTACTGTAAAATCAACCCTGTTTTACATTTCCAACTATAGAAGCTAATTCAATTTTATTTTGTTCAAGTAATTCTTTTACCTCAAGGGTGAGCATTTCTTTCAAGGAATCAAATTGCTCAATGGGAATAATCGGCGTTAAGTATTCAGCGGTAATGAGTAGTCCCGTTTTATTTATTTCTTTTAAAAAAACAGTGTAAGAATGCAGTTCGGCGGCATGTTGTAGGAGAAGGACTTTAATCGCTTCAATTATTTTTTTAACATCAGCGGAAGCTGTCATGTGCGAAAGTTCGATGGTTATCTCAGCCCTTCTTTCTGAACGGGTACTAAGGTTGTCAACCACGCTATCTACCATTTGCTTATTAGGTACGCTTACCAACGTTTTATCAGCGGTGCGAATCCTTGTGCTCCGCAATCCAATTCGCTCAACGGTACCCGTTATCAAATGCACTTTCAGGTCATCCCCCGTTTTAAATGGTTTGTCAAAAAATATAATAAATGAGGCAATGATATTTTCAAGACTTTCTTTTGCAGCCAGCGCTAGTGCGGCACCAACGATACTTAGGCCGGTTAACAGGTTGCCAATATTTTGTCCGAACGTAAATTTCAGCAAAAGTAAAAATCCAATAATGCCAAGGATGACTTTTAAGAAATCGCGAAAAAAAACAATTAACTGGTCATCGCTTTTATCTTCAGTGAGATTAGTTTTAGCTTCCAGTACTAGAGAAATAAAATCTATTAAGCGAAGCTGAAGCCAGGTAAAAACTAACACAATAATTGTGATGCCACTCCGCTCAAAAATCAATTGCGTGTTGATATGGTAGAGTTTGTATTGGAATGCGGATGGGAAGTTTAGTTTATCAATACTAAATACAGCAATGAGGGTAAGCACAAACCATTGAAGCGGCGCTACCACAAGATCAACAAAACTTTTTTTATCAACGGTTTTCCAAATCTTGTGTACCACTCGGTAAAGCAGCGAAGCGATATACCGTGAAACATATTTTTTTAGTAATAGGGCTAATCCAATAATGCCTGCAACCATTAGCCAGGAACTAATACTATTGTCAAAATATATTTTATTTAAAAAATTCATTTAGTTTAATTATTGTATGGCAAAAAAGTAATCCATTTTTCATTAAAAAAATAGGCGGCTGTTGGTTAATTACTTACTCCATCAGCTGGTTAAACAAATCCACTCAAGCAGAAGGGTTATTTAATGGCGGATTATAATGTTGCAATTCCATCTTCTCACCATCAAAAACAGCGTAACTATAATAGTTGATCCATTCGCCCAAATTAATATACCTGCTTTTTTCATTGAGCGCAAAATCAATGGGCAAGTGCCGGTGGCCAAAAATAAAATAATCGAAATGCGTTTTCAATAGCACTTCCTTTGCGTATACGATTAACCATTCATTTTTTTCACCTAAAAAATGCTCCGGTAGCTTGTTGGCAGCTATTCTGCTTTTTTTTGAGAAATAATTTGCGATTCCCATTCCTATCGCTGGCGGAACGATACCGAAAATACCCTGACAAATTTTGTTGCGAAATATTTTTTTCAAAAACTTATATCCCTGGTCTCCCGGACCCAATCCATCGCCATGGCCGATATAAAACTTTTTACCATTGAATTCAAAGGTAGTGGGCTCAAAGTAAACTGGTATGTTTAATTCTGTTTGAAAGTAGCTTCGCATCCACATGTCGTGGTTGCCTACAAAAAAGTGAACAGGAATGCCGGCGTCTGTAAGTTCGGCCAATTTACCCAAAATCCGAACATAGCCCTTGGGTACAACGGTTGAGTATTCAAACCAAAAGTCGAATAAATCACCCACAATAAATATTTGTTCCGCCTTGTTTTTTATGCTGTCTAAAAACTGTACGATTCTTTTTTCCCGCAGCAAACTGGCGGCTGCATCAGGTGTTCCCAAATGGAAATCGGAGAGAAAGTATATTTTTTTTTCAGGCATTGTTGTTATTGAAGGCAAAGCGATTGATTGCTATAAGGGCTAAATCGACCCTTTGAATTTTTACTATTCAAACGTTCAAATAAAGATAAGGAAATCAACTTGTAGCACCGTCACTATCCACCAAAAACAAATACACTTCTTTAGGCCCGTGTACTCCTGTTACCAATGTTTTTTCAATATCGGCCGTTCGGCTAGGGCCACTGGCAAAAGTTATCAAAGAAGGAATATTGTCAGCATATCGGTCTTTTAGTGATTGCAAGGCATCTTTACTATCGTATACCAATTGGTTCGTGTAGGCGATACAGATATGAATAGGGGCATACACGCTCACGGTTCGGCCACTTTGTTGTGCAGCACTCATTACAATGGTACCTGTTCGGGCCACCAGGTATTCACATCCGGTTACCGATGCATCGCAGCTGGGCAGATGAATGGTATTGCTGAAGGATAGATTCCATCGATCTTCATTACAATAAATTTTTGACCATCCCTTTAGGGTAATTAATTGCTGAATCTGAAGTAGCAGGTCAGCCTCATCTATGCAAAAGGCAAATTTACCTTGTAGTTGGTTAAATTCCTCTGCAAACAATATTTCCAAATCATTTTTTGCTGGCTGGTATACCGATGTAACCCCCTCG
>CANJAW010000081.1:0-8938 GCA_947472215.1 Chitinophagaceae bacterium | reverse complement strand
CGCTATGGAGTACCATCAAAAAAAATGAACTATTCCTTTAAAGTTTTTTTATATCATGATCAGGACAAGCGCTAAAATTTACAAACTTCTAAAATTTAAGCTATGAAAAATTTGATTGATTTAGTTTGGCAATAATTCTGCCAGCTTCGCTTCTAGGTCTGAATGAAGTTTTTCACTGGTACCTAAAATCCTCATAACAAACTTTCCATTTTGATCAATTAAAAACTTGGTTGGATAGCCATTGATATCATATTCTTTCACCAAGTCTATAATAGCAGGATCATACATTACTTGCAACCATTTTATACCATCTTCTTTAATTGCTTTGCGCCATGCTATATCTTGTTTGGCTTTATCTCTGGTACTATTGGCTAATTCATTTGCTATTCCAACAATTTCAAAGCCTTTTGATTTGTATTTGTCATACAGTATTTTTAATGCTGGATGACTCATTCTACAAGGCACACACCAGCTACCCCAAAAGTCAATTAAAATCACTTTTCCTTTTAAGGAAGCAATGTCCACCATTACCCCATCTTCACCTATTTGCGAAAAAGGGATAACCGGTTTGCCAGCTGCTGTTTTTTTATTGCTTTCAATTTTAGAAATCAACGACTTTCCAGTGGTAGAATTTTTTTGAATATCATTTAGTTGATTAAATTTTATTTCCGACTCATTTACTGGAAGGATTAAAAACAATGACTGCAAAACCAGTAAATTAGTAAATGAAGCTGGTTTTTCATTTAAAAACTGAATGCGCATTGCCTGGTTTTTCTTTCTTAAAAAAGTCAATCTCTGGGCTATATCAAAATTACCGATGGTATCATTTGCATTTCTTTTTCGATTTTGTTCTTTTTGCAAATTCCATGTTTCCATCTCATCTTTCAATCCATTTTTCCTCAAATCATTGTAGCTGTTCACATCCGAATGTTTACTAGAAACGGAAGCGATGTATATATCTTTTGCATCTCCATTCACTTCGATAGTAGTGTTGGCTAATAAAAATGTCAATGCAGGAGGAGGCATGATAGCTTTGCCAACTCTCAAATAGAGCGAAGTATCCATCACTTGCAAACGAACAAGCTGCGGATCTTCTGTTCTACCTTTCCAAATTACTAAATCGTTTTCCTTCGTTTCTAGTGTGTCTACCCCAGATTTACCATTCTTTTGGTAACTCACTTTCACAGTGTTTCTGCCCAATCCTTTGATATGCATGGTAACAGTAAAACCTTCTTGTGCTGTTACAAACAAGGGAAGACAGTAAAAAATAAATACCGCAATTTTTTTCATAATTTTTTATTTAATTATTGTCAATCATTCCTGGATTCAATTTTAAAATTGCAGGTGGAATTCTAAGTGTAAGCCTTTCTGTTTTTAAAGTATAATTTACTCCATCTAGTGGATGTGTGCCGTCAATGTTATTATATATTGGATCCGATGACAATCTTCTCATATCAAACCAACGCCAACCCGTACCTGCAAATTCTCTTAAACGTTCGTCTAAAATTGATTTAACCAAGGCGACTTGTGTAGTGACTGTAACGGGAACTTCTGCTGCAATCATTCGACTTGTGCGAAATAATTCTAAATCAGTTTTTGCTCCCGTTAAATCTCCTGCTCTTGCTTTACATTCTGCTAGCATTAAATACATGTCGGCTAAATTTGGGCCCCAATTGTACGTTGTAGGTGAATTCCTTTGTTGGCCTGGTAAACCAGGGGCAACAATGGCGTTAGCAGTACTATTGTTGTAAAAAAACTTTTTCCGTTGGTCATTTGCTGAATACAAATTATAAATACCAGGCTTTAGATAAACTGTATTTCTGGCAGTTGCCCAGTTGATACTCATCTGTTTTACATAAATATTTTCAGTGCTTACCGTTTGCGCTGCAATTTTACTAGGTCCTACCCAAGGTTGACCTGTTGTAATCCAGGTGGGCATAGTAAGATTGTAATTATACAAATCCAAAGGCAATTTATAATTAGGAATAGACGCCCTACAACTATTTAATTGTGCCAGTGCATTTGTATAATCTCCTTTCCAAAAATATGCGAGGCCTAACAAATAATATCCGCCTGTTTGAGCTAGTCTTGCCCTGTTTAATGTTTGTACTGGCAAATCGGGTATAGACGCTATTAGTTCATTTATCACAAAATCGTACACTTCTTGAACGGAGGCACGCTTAAAACTGTTTCCACCTGCATCTGCAATTGTAACTATTGGAATTCCTGCATCTGAAGACGCAGTTGCTGCAGAATAAGGTTTTGCAAAATAATTCACTTGCATCAGATGCATATAAGCACGATTTGCTCGCGCTTCTGCATACAATTGTTTTTTATCTTGCAAAAGCCCATCTGGCACATCCATAATATTGTTCGCAACTACATTGTATATATAATTTTGCGAATAAAAGGTGCCCCACTCACTTGATTCATCTTCTGGTTGAAACAGGTCATCTTTCCACTGGTATGCTTTCTGATAATACAGTGGTTGAGTTGCTAGATAAGCGCCAGAAGAAAAAACATCGTCTGACATTACAACGGCTGCACCTGGATAACCAAGGATTGAAGCTAGCGATCCTGGGATATTTCTCACATTGACAAACGTGTAGAGGTTAACGTTGTTGAACAGCCCATTATACTCTTGAACTGTATTAGCTACATCTAGACCCTTTGGTTTAACGTCTAAAAACTTTTTACAACTTGATAGTATAATAACAAGAGCAAGGATTTTAATACTATTGAATAGGTTAATTTTCATGGTCACTATATTTATATAATTATTTGAATGATGTTTTAACTCCTATGGTAAAAAATGCCGGCATCCTACTGGTTCTTGTTCCTGCAGAAAGATTATAATATTCTGGATCAATATCATAATTGTTATTTTTCCATAACATCATATTATTTGCTTGCACGTAAACTAAAAAATCAGAAAAACCAATTCTATTGATTGTATTTTTAGGTAAACTATACGATAGCGTCAGGTCCCTTAATTTTGAATAGGACGCACTTTCGATGTTTGTATTTCCTTGTGTATAAAGATTTACATACCGTAGAGAATTCTGGGCAGTATTTCCAACATATTTAGGAACATTTGTTTTTAGCTCATCCCCTGGGCTCTGCCATCTGTCATTGAAATAAGTTGGAATATTTGTTGTCAATCTACCTGTGTTAAATTGATTCACATCTCTTCGCATTACATTTCCAAAATTGTAAACAATTAAAAACGAAAGTGAAAACTGTTTATAAGAAATATTATTGGTTATGCCACCAAACCAAAGAGGCTGAGTAGTTCCCATAAATAAAGGGTCATTTACAGTAAGGTCTCCAAGAAGTTTAGCAGTGTCTTTGCCATTCGATTTGAATGCGTAAGGATTTCCATTTGCATCTAAGCCCTTATAATTATAGGCAAATAATCCATATGCAGAATATCCTTCTACAAAAGTTGAATTCACTTTTCCGCTAGTAGTTAATGCACTTGCTGGTTTTAAGCTGGTAACTTTATTTTTATTATAAGCAATTGTGAAAATAGTTGACCACTTGAAATTCTTATTATTGACATTATTGGTGTTCAATTGCAATTCCACCCCATTATTTTCAATATCTCCTAAATTATTGTATGCATATGACCAGCCAGAGGTAGGATCTACAGGTTGATATCCTAACAAATCAGTTGTAATTTTTTTATACACATCAAACGACCCAGAAATTCGATTGTTTAAAATTGCAAAATCCATCCCTGCATTGGTAGTGGCTGTTCTTTCCCATCTGATATTTTCATTTCTTGGAACCAAAATAGTGTAGCCAATTCCCATTGTACTAAAATAAGCAACGTTACTAGCTGAAACAATATCAAAAGGACCGGCGAATCCAGGATTTGGCGCATTTCCTGCTAATCCATAGGTTAAGCGGAAGTTTAAATTATTTATTTTATCTATTGTAAAGAAAGCTTCTTTTGAAATATTCCATCCGCCACCTAAACTCCAAATAGGCTTGTATTGCAAGCTTTTATTTGTTCCAAAAAGATTTGATTGATCAAAACGAATACTACCGTTCAAGGTATATTTCCGGTCAAATGTATACATTGCATTACTATAGCCAGATACAAAACGTCTTTCAGTTTCACCATATTGAACAGGCTTAGATGTCATTAAATTATTGGTAGTTCTGCCCGTTAAATAATTTACAGGATTGGTAACACCTAAAGTTGCTAGCGAATCTTCATTATATAAAGAATAAGTTAAGGTTTGATAATCGTAACCTCTTCTATAAGTTTGAACAGATTTAAATAATTCATTACGAATCTCGCTACCCGCAATAACATTTAATTGGTGTTTTTGATTAAAGACTCTATCGTAATTCAATTGGTTACGTAACGTCCAACTGGTAGTTGTATTATTTTGGGTTGCGTATTGCCCTCCTTTGGCTGGCAAATAATAAGTTGGACTATTTCCAACAACTGTTGCGGCTTTGGTAAAATATACTAATTCATCTCTTACTTTGTAGGAATCTTGATTATAATATTCATAGTTCTCTAAAGACCCGCGCTGGTATTGCGCCCTACCTTCGTAGGTTAGTCCTTTAAATAATTTAACTGTCAAACCAGCATTGATTCTCGAAGTCATATTAATTTGATCATTCAAAGTTTTATCTGGCTCATTAAGTGGAATATAATCCAGATTTATTTTACTCCCAGTTTCCGATGTAGCTCTGAATTCTTCTAGTCTTTTTAAATAAGCTTGAGATAATGGATTGCCTGATAGATCTGCAAACATAGCATATGGCAAATAGTTATTGTTTCCATAAGGCAGACTAGTTAATAAATACTTAGACGTTTTTTCGTAAGACACATTTGTTAAAAGATCTAGTTTGACGCTGGGAGAAAAATTGAATATTTGCCTCAAATTCATTTGATAGCGATTGAGATTTGTTTTCGTGTCGCTCTTATCAAGTGTATAAGCTAAAGAACCATAGTAAGAATGAAAACTACTACCTCCCTCGAGTGTGATGCTATGATTGGATAACAATGATGGCTGGGTTAGATAATCATTGATTTGGTCACCGTTATTGTATTGAGCCAATGAATCAAATTTCGAATTGGCTGTGGCTTGTGTAATAAGGCCTCGAGCTAAATCATACTGAATTCTTTCGTGCGGTGCAACAATTGGGGTAGCCCCCACACTATTAATGGCATTTGCCCAAGGGTAATCCGTACTAGAAAAAACCTTCTTACTAGTAGTTAAAAAATCGCTTGTATTCATCATTTTATAATAATCTAGATCCGGTATTCCTTTCATAGATGTAAATCCATTGTATTTTACACGAACTTTTTGAGGCGTGTTTGTATTTTTTCCTTTTTTAGTGGTAATTACAATAACTCCATTTGCAGCTGCTGACCCCCAAATTGAAGAAGCCGTTGCATCCCGTAGAACACTGATATTTTCTACATCGTCTGGATTAATTAGAGATTTTACTGCATTATAATCGTTCATTGGAACCCCATCTACTACAATCAGTGGAGACCTTGCAGCTTGAATAGAGCTTAATCCCCTAATCAAAAATTTCTCATTCCCAGCTCCATAATTTACCGCGATACCAGGTACAAGTCCTTCTATCCTGTCTACCACGTTCATACTATTCGACTTGTTCTTAAAATCTTCATTAGTAACTGTTGAAAATGAGCCTGCGCTTCTTTCCTTTAACAATTTTTGATAACCTGTGTTTACAATTCCTACTGATTTTAAACTAACCGTTTCTGGTATTAACACAATGCGACACCTTTCTGTTTTTTCAATTTTAAGTTGGGTTGATTTATACCCAATAGATGAAACCAAAATTGTTTGCCCAATAGTAAGCTGGATGTTAAAATTACCATCTATATCAGTCACTGTTGCTTTTCTTGTTTCTTTTACAATTATTGTAACGCCTTCAATGGGAGTGCCGGTAGTATCTATAACTCGTCCTTGAATTAATACCTCTTCTAGATCTTTTAAAGCGATGGCATTATCTGTATTCAAAGATTTCTCTTTCACTACAATTGTATTTTCTATAATTGAAAACGTTATCGGAAGATCTTCAAAACAAAGGGTTAACGCCTCTTTTATCGGCATATTTTTCACTTTGATACTAACCTTGCCAATCTTGTTTAAAAATTTATCTTTAAAAAAGAAGGGACGCCCTGTTTGATGATTAATCTCGTTAAACACTTCTTGAAGACTTACTTTCTCCATTGAAAGGGTAACATTTTGAGAAAATGATTTTGCACTTACTTGAAGAAAAGCTAATAATAAATAAATTATCATCAACTTAAACCCCAATAAATTTTGGCTAATTTTTCGCCTTCTAGGCTTGGGGGATACAACAAAAAATAAAGACATAAGCTACGATTTTGGATTTTTTAACAAATTTTAATTACTAATAAACATATATTTTTTTTCCTTCAATTCTAAATTTAACACCACCTTCTTCCATTATTTTTAGCACATCAGAAAGATTGCTTTTCCTACTTACAATACCTGAAAATGTTTCTTGGTTAAAACTTTCATTAAAAACCACTTCTATTTCATACCATCTGCTAATTTGCCTCATGATACTTTCAATATTCACGCTATTGAAAATGAATTGACCATTTTTCCATGCAATTACTTCAGATACATCAATTTTATTATTTAATAAAATTTCGCCCGACTTTAATACATTCGCTTGTTGCCCAGGATTTAGCATTACTGTATTACTACCAAACGAGACTTTAACTTTCCCTTCAATTAAAGTGGCTTTGGTAGCATGCTCATCTGAATATGAATTTATGTTAAAGGAAGTACCAATGGCTTCTACCTTTGCTAGCCCAGGCATAATGACACGGAATGGTTTTAGTGTATTATGGGCTACTTCAAAATAACCTTCCCCTGTTAATTCAACTATGCGTTCATTGCCAGAAAAAGCAGTAGGGTATTTGAGGGAGGATGCAGCATTGAGCCATACTCTTGTGCCATCTTCTAATAATAATTCATATTGTCCACCTTTAGGGGTAGAGATTGTATTAAATAAAATTTCGTTCTCTTGTTCGCCACTTGATTGATAGGTGATTGCCCCTTTATTGATTAATAAGTTAACATGATGTTGGCTAGCTCGAAAGCCATTGATGGAATCATTTAAAGTAATGGTAGTACCATCTGCTAGTTGGAGGGTAGCTTTGTTTCCGCCAGGTTGAATATCGTTTTTTCTATCAATTGGGTACTTCGAACTGAAAATCGGTTTTTCATGATTTAACAAAAATTGCCCAGCAAAAAAACTGCCAATTATTAATGTGGCTGCAACTGATAACCAAATAGTTCTATTTATTTTAATGTGTTGCCCCTTTGTAGGTTGCTGTAAAGTTTGAGCTTTTAGTTTATCCCAATCATTTTCTGCTTGAAATCTTGAAAGAATTTCTAATTCTGAAATGAGTGTTTGCTCATTTGAAAGTTCGGTAAATAGCGCATTATTGTTATTATTGGATTCAATCCATTCATTAAGCTGAATAGATTCCTCATCAGTTAATTCATTTTGCAGACTCTTTACAATTAGCTGTGCTTTCGTGTAAAGTGGTTCAAATTGATTCATAATAATCCTTAGGTTGATAGTTATTACACTCAACCAAAGAAAAGGGGTGACATATCAAATAAATAAATATTACTGGATGGGGGAGGCTAGATAGATATTGCCGCCAATAATAGAATTAAAGCGTTACTACTTAATTTCAAGCGAAGTAGTTGTAATGCCCTTTGTTTTTGTGTTTTTACCGTATTAATTGAAATATCAAGGTGATTGGCAATTTGTTCGTTTTTCATCCCCTCAAAATAAGCTAGTTTTAACACCATTCTACAGCCTTCGGGGAGCAGCTCAATTGCTTTTTGCAGTTCGCCGACCACTTCAGCTCTGATCAAATGATTTAATCCCTTTTCTTGTTCAAATTGATCGGGATTTGAATTCTTTACAAACTTCTCCTCAACTAGTTCATGCCTTAGGTAATTCAAACAAGCGTTTCGAACAGCTAAGTATAGAAAGTTTTTGATGGCTAGTTCGGTTTCAAAATCAACTTTTTTCTTCCAAAAGGTTATGAAAACATTCTGAACAATATCTTTTGAAGATTCTTGGTTGTCAATGATTTTATAGGCAAAATAACATAGCCTAGAATAGTAGTTATTAAACAAATATTCTATATCTGAAAAAGCAGTACTATTTTGGCTATTATACACTGAAAATGGAAAATTTAGGTGTTGAAGATAGTCTAAAAATATTGCTTTAGAAATTACGTTGTTTTTGTAAATTAATCTATGTGCCTTATGTTGAAATTACTTGCCAAAAATTATTCCACTTAGTACAACCATTGAAGATCAACATGCCAATCTTAGTTAAAGATAAGCGTAACCTAATTCGAGTACTAAGTTGTCTGATTACAGCCCGCTTTACCTTGAAAATATCCCCAAACCGATGCTTATCTTAAAAGTAAGTATATTTCCGAATCATCTTGGATAATTTTGATTCATAACAAATCGAGTTTTGTAGGACTTGTTTGCATTGCGGAAGAGGCAAAGCGATTGTAATTATAGCAATTGCTAGGAAAAAAGCTGCAACAGGCATTTCCAATTAATTCTGCCGAAAGTTATATCAAGGTGAAAATAGAAAAAATGAAAATGGAAAGAAGGAAATTTATTCTAGGCCGAGATATTATGAGACTATAACAAGTTAAAAATTAGCTTTTTGATTTGAAATGTATTGGCTAGGCGTACAATGGTGCATTTTTTTAAATGCAGCATGAAAAGTGCTTTTTGAGGAGAACCCTGCTTTTTGAATTAATGAATCAATTGTATAATTATTCAAATAGTCGTCATTTAGCATTTTTGAAAAAGCTGAGTTCAACTGATAAGTGCAATTTTTAGAAACAAATGGCAAAAAT